>JAHIFK010000204.1 GCA_018900975.1 Methanobacteriota archaeon | reverse complement strand
TATAGGGGTTCCTGAAAGTTCAAGCCACACCGTTGCAGGAATGCAGGACATTTCTGTGGCGAACACTTTTTCAAGGCTGAGTTTCTTTAGCTGATTCTGTTGTTTTGCATAGATCTCTGGAAGGACTGCTACATCCATTGCCGCATATTCGATCTGCTCCTGAGTCAACTCCTGACCTTTGAAGGATTGCCGTATATCCTGATCCTTCTTGAGTTTAATACCAGCGTAGTCCCACGCTAAAGTTTCAAGTGTTGACGCGCCTTTCTGTCTTGCTTTCTGTCCGCCGCTGATAAGGACCTCGGCGATATAGGTGTCAAAAAGATTGGTTGGTTCTATGTTGAAGTGATGCTTCAGGAATTTCAGATCGAATTTGAGGTTATGACCGACTACTAAATTACTTTCCAGTAGCACTTTTAAGTATTCTATAACACTAACTTTAGGCTTAATTAGAATAATTTTGTTTCCTTGATATCTCTGAATAAGAGTAATTTTATCCTTGAAAGGGTCTAAACCTGTGGTCTCTGTATCGAAGTAAATTATTCCCATAGTTCCACCTCAGTACTTTGACCTGAGACCTGAACAGGATTACACTTTTTTATTTTAACATCGGTCGGATGGTCATCATTGCCGTTATTATCTGTTGATGCTGGTATCTTGGCATATCTACGAAGGTGATTAGCTAAATCGTCTGTGGTGATGTCTGGGAACTGTGGCTTTAGATCAAAAGTGGCTCCGATCAAACTATAAGTTGTTATTTTTGTGCAATGTTCCTGTTCCCATTTTTGGGCTGCCTGGTGTACCAGATTTATAGTGGTCAATAATGGTGCAGTGATGGTTGAACCATCACTCATTTGTGTTTGTTCGTCACCCAACGAACCGTTATCAACAGACGGTTTTAGTGATGGGAGTGATGGTTGTGATGGTTTGTTCATATTTTTTCCATAGGGGATAGTATATAGGAAATTTACTGAACTAACCATCATATCCATCACTCCATCACTTTTTCCATCTCCCGATTCGTTTTCTATTTTGGTGATGGTTTCAAGACAGTGATGGTTTAACCTTAACCCTATCCACACAACTCCCTTGTTGGTTGATTTCTTTTTATACCCTCTTTCTAACATTACCTGAGTAAAAGCGATTTGAGACATCGGGCGCAGATTGGCAACTTCGCACCATGCTTGATATATGTTATACAACCATCTGTTTGGCGTTATACCAGTTTTATCAATTTCGCAGCACAGATTGAAATATTCTCCAAGCCTATCCATTTCCTCCTTATATTCGGATGTGGCCTCTTTTATTTCATCAGGTATTGCCATACCCTCGATCTGCCACAACAAACAGCCCTGTATCATCCAGTTCAAGATACCGCTTGATTCTTCCTTGAGTCTTATGTCAAGGTTTAAATCGATATTTTTGTCGGGTATCGTTACCTCAAAGGGCACTAGCTTGATGCGCCGCCACAACCCATTGTCCTGGCTTTTCAAATTTGGTTTGTGGTTTGTTATTAGCCAAAATTTAAATTCAGGTGTAAACGTAAATTCCCGCTGATGCAGATGTCTTGCTGTGATCGGGTCTCTACCTGTAAGTTCCTTGATCATCCCTTCTTTCAGCTCTGTGCCTCTATCCGGCTCGCTTGCCATTACAAGCCTTGCTCCTGCCAGTCTTGCCACGTCTCCGCTCGCTGCATTACCACTCTGGGTATGCTTAGAATTGATGATGGTTTCAACCTTTGCCTTAATGAAATAGTCGCCCATGACATAGGCAATCTGGTTGCTGTACTTGCTTTTTCCATTACCACCCGTTCCATAATGGATGCTGAAATCCTCTTCTCTTGTTGACCCTGTCATAGCGTATCCTACCTGCTTTTGTATGTATTTGATTACATTTTTATTGCCCCGGAATATAGTATCTAAAAATTCTAACCAGCGCGGGCATTTAGCAGCGGGATCGTAAACAACGGGTGATATTTTTGTTGTGTGGTCGTTCTTGTTGTGTGGTCTAACTTTCCCTGTAGTTAGATCTATGGTCCCGTTCTGGACATTAAAATCCCATATGTTAGTGTCGAAGTCATCCGGTAGAATAGGAATGCCGTCTTCAGACTGTGCAAGCTCTATTATATCTCTAATCCTGCCAGCTGATTCGCATCTCATAGCGTAGGAGATAAGCGATTTCTTACTCTCAAAATCCAGCTTTAAAGCCTCTTCATACATGCTATCGATAACTTCTTTAGCGTACCTCCCCATCTTTCCTGTTTTATCCTCTACCCACCTTTTACCGTTCCAGACGAGCCATGCCTTATATGGGTGGCAGTAGCGAGCATCTCCCTCCACTAACTGAACTAATCTCCTTGCGTTACCCAGGTCTGTCCTGTGGAACTCCACATTAGGATCAGACGCAACCTTGCTCCCCGGTATATTAGCTATTCGCTGCTTCCTGCCAGGCTCCTTCAACGCACGAAGCGCCTTCCAGTCATACCCAGAGCAGGAATTATGAAAACATTTGAAAACCAGCGCGCCTGAATTCATCTGGATAATGCATGCATCCGGGTACTTGTGGTTGGTATCAAATGGACATTCTTGTAAGACATATACCGTGCCGCCTTTCCATTGCTTTGTAGCGGTGACAGTAATATCATACTGCTTCATCCACGCAAGGATGTCAAAGCCATCGCCTGATTGGGGATGAGGTTCTTCTTCAGCTGGCAGGATGGTGATCAGGTCTTGGATCTGTTCCAATGATACAGGTCTTATTTCAGCAGGCATCTGGAGTATGCTGCTGACTCTATTCGGTCGATCCTTGGTGTTATCACCCTTCTTAGCTGTCGTCCCAAAGAGCTTAACAATCCGCGCAGCATTAAAAACCGTTGTGTCGATTTCGATTTTTTCATCTCCGAATAGCAGGTCAAATGCTTCGAGACACTTCTTAACCAACTCTGTGCTTTCATCCGTATTAGGCAATTCTATGGAATAAAGTAAGCCTGCGCCATTGCCTGAATCACAAACGACAGGATCGGCCCACCCACGCTTTGCCATGTATTCTCTGATATGATATGCTTTCGCTATCGCTGCTTTATGTTCCTGATCAGTGGAGGATATCCCTGCAGGCCGTATTGGGTCAATGTCCACCAATATAAATATTCTTACCTTTATGTCCTTATCAGAGGTCGTCAGCTCCGCTTTTTCTTTAAGGCGATTACAGCATCTCGCAAGCAAATCCGGATTCACTGTATTTAAGGTAACGTATATGCCTGGCGCTTTTCCATCGTATTTCATTACATCCTGGACTGCCATATTCAGATTTTCGAAGTCGTAATAACCCGCAACGGTGATTTCAAATCGACCGTTCACTCTGACCTTCGGTATGCGTATCTCCAAAACTTTACTGAACTTAAAAAAAAGAGAAAGCGTAGCAGCGATATCATTTCGATTCACTTTTCCCATTCCCATAGTGTCTATAGTCGCCTGTGTCTGTGTCATGGCTGCCGTGGTCTCTGGCGGCGGTTCCGCTACCGTCGCATCTGTATCTGTGCTCATGGCTGTTCCTCCACCACACGAAGACGAATTCCAGTATTTGGGACAAATTCTATCATGCCCAGCGCATGCAACTCCGCTATTACTGCCCTTGTCTTGGCGTGTGAAAATCGGTAGCCTTCGAACACAAAATCGATCGTGGATATAGGAATAATGTCCAGATTCCTCTTTATGCTAATGCGCGCGAGTGCACGCAGTGGCTCCCGATACGCTGGTGGAATTAAACCAATCGTATTTGTCGTCTCCATGGCATCTCCTACCTTGTGGGCGTGGTCTGTCATTTTAACCGCACCCCCCTATTATTTCCAGTCATCTCCCTCCCTCATTATTTGCTCGTTTTTTTAACACCCCCCGGCTGTCCTAACGCCAATATCAGTTTGGCGATAGAACGTGTAGGCTCTGGAGCGAACTGAGCCCTCTGCCTGAGATATTCCTCATCCTTTTCCCTCCAGCCCTTTGCCCAGTTTATCACTTCTGGGTTAAGGTTATGGTCTTCCAAGAATATCAGAAACATGCTGACTCTCCTTTTCGGGACTGTTGGCTGCACCGGTAGCTTCCTTGGCGGGGACTGCCGGTGTTTCCATTGAAGGTTTGATGAGAAGACTTCCGTCCTCAATCATTTCTACTGTTACCTCAGAGCCTTTTCTGAGGTTCATATTCATTAACCATTCTGGGGGGAGGCTCATCCAGTACGTGTATACATTCCGCTGAATCCTCCTGCTCTTGAATTTAAAATTGTTTTTATTCATCACTCTTTATCGAGGAGCGTTACTTTAAAAAGACTTTCGGTAGGGATGATGAACACAATCATGTCACAAAAAAAGATAAAAAAACCTTAGCACTCTACTCTAAAATAGCTTCCCATCGTTTTGAACAAATATTCTAATTCTTTGATAGGGTTTGACCTAAAAAATATAGAATGTGGTATATTATGATCTTCATTTAGGGTCTTTATTCTCTACTGTCAGGGGTATCCCTTTCATCATATCCAGCAGTCTCGGCTCCCTCTTCAGGAGGTCCATGAACTCCATCATAAGCCCGCCGTCTTTCCCTTCCGTACTCATTGCAGTTTGTAGGTCCAGCGCTGCGCCACACTTATAACAAAACCTCGCAGTGGCAGGGTTTGTCTCCTTGCAGCGCGGGCAGTTTCGCGGTTTTAGTATATCAGCCTCTTTTTTGGCTTCCTCTTTATCCAACAACCCCGCCATCTCAAGAATTTTCTTATCAACCTCGCCGCCTGATAGGCTGACGTAGGTTCCCGGCATCCGTGAATCCCGCGTCCAACCAAGAATCACTTTCAGTTGTGACTCGGTAAAATCGGCTGCCAGATGAGTCGCCCGTGAATGCCTTAATAGATGAGGGTAAACATGTTTATTCAACCCAGCCCGTCTTGCGAGTACATCTACTATTACCTGAACTCTCCTCGCACCCAGAGGTTGACCGGGATTCTTATCATTATAAAATAGGGGCTTGTCAGGACCCTTATCGGGGTGATTATTTATAAGCAGGGTTAAATCTGGAATAGAAAGTATCAGCCGCACTGGGCGGTCTCCCGTTTTCCCATGTACTGCGATCCTCGCGCCGTACTGATCCATCGTTACATCCTTCTGTTTTATCCCCAGAATTTCACCCAGACGGCAGCCACTATCGTATAGAACCGACACCAGAGCCTTGTCCCTCAGATTATCAGCGACGTCTATCATATCCTTGATCTCTTGAGGAGTTAGAATATCTTCGGGTAACTTTCTCTTCTTATTGTTCTGGAGCTTTATCCATTTTACAGCCTCAGGATACTCCTCAGTCTCATATAACCATTTGAAAAAATGCCTGATGCTGATCTTATGCAGGTCAAGACTTGCGGGAGCCAAGTCAAGACCATAGATGTGCTTCTCTATATCTTTCCGTACCATGCTCTTAAAAGGCTTTTTGATGTTCCGCGCAAGTTGAACTATAATATACGCTCGGGAGAGTCTTGTCTTGAGGGCTAAGCCTTCGTTCTTCTCAGCCTCTTGATCATACCGCTTAAGGACCTCTCTCTGTGCAAGTAAAATATCAGGATCATTAAGCATGCGCTTGAGTTGCTGTTCGTGTGAAGATAGCTCCATTCCATCACCACACTAATATTAAACTCTAAAGTATATAAATGTTGCTAAGACGAACCAATATGAACGTTAGGTTGCCTAAGATTCATGTTCCTCCATGTTGGGAGGAACATGACTCCGTCTATTTCAGACCGGTCTTCTTCTACAATATTAACAAATTGTTATTGTGTTCTCGCGAACACAAGGAAGCGGAAGGTGATTTCCTCTTTATATATGTAC
>JAHIFK010000203.1 GCA_018900975.1 Methanobacteriota archaeon | reverse complement strand
TTCAAAAATTCAAAATTGACCGTAATAGCTATAAGAAATCTATAGAATAATCAGGGGAAAATGAGGAAAAACAGCATCGTGTAGTACTATTCAGAACTAACATTCTGAATTAATCAGGATTTAAGGTGGGAAAGGCGGGTTGAAAATAATAATATAGGTATAAAATGAAACTGAAAACAAAGATTGATGAGCTAAAAGTCTCGCCTGTAATCGGTGTCATTTTTATGACTTTAATTACACTCATATTAGCAGCAGTTATAACAGGTTTTGTTTTTGGATTAGGAGAACAAAATCAATACTATAAAATCATACCCGAAGATTCAAATGAAGATTTTTTGTTAGTCAAGATTATAAGTTATAATAATTCACCATTGGCTAATGTAAGTTTAAAAGTTATGGAACATGGTGAAGGGAGATTGCTTACAGGTCCAAGAAAAACAAATGAATCAGGCTATGCAATATTACAAATTCCGCATGGATATGACGAATATTTTGACATAGTTGGAGAATATGATGAAGTAATATATACCAAAACCATTGATAAAAGGTCGCCATTAGTAAAATCAGAATCATATTTAGGTTCTTTAGGAATACAAATAATAGTCGGAATAATAGTCGCATATAGCTCTTATTTATTTGGAATGAAGACAGAGCGAAAAAGAAAAAAAGCACCTGGTAAAGATGAAGACAAAGAGAAATCCGAAGACGATATGATACGAGAGCATCAACAGTGAATAGCTGTATTCGATTTCTCTGACCTCAAGCGACTTGACTTTAATCATCCGTTACTGATTTTTACTCTTTTTTGCTTTTTTTGCCTTGTTGCTTACGACTTTTTCATCAGTTGCGCTCTCAGCGGGTTTTTCGGCTTTGGCTGCTGCCTTTTTTGCCTTGCTAACTTTTACAGCTTTTGTCTTTGCTGTTGTTGTTGTTCTTGCTTTGCATTCGACAACTATAGCACCAGATGCTATATCCCCCAATTTGTCTATCTTGGTTTTTGCTTTTTCATCGGAATTGAAATGTTGAACCCTGCTGCTTTTATTTTTATATATCTCGCCGTTTTCTAATTGTATTTTAAACATGCTCAATTTTATCACCAAGTTAACAGACCCACCTAATAATATAAAAGCAATTCGGCATCGGTAGGCATTATTTCAAGTCAAATAACGGTCTTTGGAAGGTTATGAGATATCTTTAGGTCTCATAGCATGTCTGCTGTTAAAAAGTCGCTCTGAGGGGTCTTATAAGATGTTTTTTATGCAATATGTTTGTTTAACTTTTATCATTCTGAGTTCCGGGATATATCTCATTTAAATCAGATTCGATATTCTTTGAAATGAAATATAAATCAGAGTATCCATCGTGGTTTCTCGAAATCATTCCATATTTGATTAAAACCTTAAGATGATGCCTAATGGTTTTATAATCCAATTTTAAAGTTTTAGCTAATTGATGCGCATTATAAGAATTCTCTGCAAGCTGTCTCAAGATTAATGCGCGGGTCTTTCCTCCACGTGTTCCTTCAATTAGATAGTATAGGAGCTTGTTTTGTTTGTTGGATTTCGTTAATTCTTGTTTAAAAGATTCTTTTATCTGCTCTTCTGCTTTTTTACGCTCTGTTATGTCCCGACCAAAACTTACCGTTCCCACAACTTTTTCTTTTGAATATATGGGGGCTGTATTTACTAAAAGAATAACGTCATTACCATCTTTTTTTCTAACTGATACTTCATACTGCTGAGGCTCTCCACATAGTGTTTTTTGGAATACCTCGATTACTTTAGGCAAATCATCTTTTTCGATGAGTGCAGCAAAAGACTTGCCCTTCCAATCCTCCAATTTAAATCCTGTTATCTCTTCAGAGGGCTTATTGAAAAATAAGAAACTTCCTTGAGTGTCGAGAGTCCATATCATGTCATTGGAGTATTCAATTATCGTGCGGTAACGCTCTTCACTCTCCTTCAGCTCCTCCTCAATCTTTCTGTGTTTAGTAATATCCCAGAAAATGCCCAGTATACCAATCGTATTCCCTGTCTCATCTTTAAGAGAAGTTTTTACAGTTTGGATGACGACTTCTTGTCCATTTTGAATATATTTCTCTTCAATATATTCCGTCGTACTGGACTCCATAATTCTTTTATCATCTGCTCTGTATTTTTCAGCAAGCTCCTTTTTATGGAAATCATAATCTGTCTTACCAATAATTTCATCAGGCTGAATTTTCAAATCACGAGCATAGTTATTGTTGCATGATACATAAACAGAGTTTTTATCTTTATGAAATATTTTTTGCGGCAAATTTTCAAGCAATACTCTATACTTGTTCTCACTCGCCTGCAAAATTTCTATTGTCAGCTTGTGCTCAGTTTCTGATTTTTCCAATTCATCAATTCGTCTGAGCAACTCCGCCAGTTCATTCATTGTCTGTCTATATGCTTATGCGTTTTTTAATCCTATCGGTTGCTGACAACATCATTATCTTATCATTTTATTTATTATTATAATATACAATCCGCCGATAAAATAGCAAAGCAAAAAAGATGATTCAATATTAAAAGTCCAAAAAGTCTATATATTATGTAAGGAAAATAGGATTTGACCTTTGCAGGGAAGATACCACCACTCCCCAACCCACCTATTTTTCTCTCTTTTCTGCAAGGGTTTCACAGTTTTCATATTTAAAACTTTTTTCCCAAACATTACCCAAACTCATGAGAGGAATACTTCACTTTTGTGAGATTTAAAACAAGATACTGCAAGACGGTCAGATAAGCTCTCAAAAAACCTCAAATTTGAACCAAGAAGCCTAATCGAAGGAGAAACGTCTATAAGTAAAATATGAGAATCAGCAGGCGGGCAGATAGTAAATAATTATTATTAAAATTAAACAGTAATCTTAATGTAACTTAAATTAGTTTTCCACAACATCCCATCCCTGCCCCACAGACCCGTGGAAACAACTCGGAACCCAGAAATGCTCGCCGCACCATTCGCGTAAATGATGAAATTCTTTCCTCAAAATCCTGCTCGAAACTCCTTTAATCTTCTTTGCAATGTAACTCAGGGAGTATTTCGGAGGATATTTAAAGAAAATATGCACATGGTCGGGGTTGACAGCTATTTCTATGACCTGAATATCCATCTCTACACAGGTTTACAAATTATCCCCTCGCATATCATTGCCACATTGCCAATCAGCATCTCCCCCTGTATTTTGGGGCGAACACCATATGATCCGTCAGTAGCGACACCGTATGCCTGTCGTGACGTAACTCTTTCCTGTTCATATTACCACCATGTCTTTCACAGGTTCATCTGTGTATATAAATTCGCAGCAAGCGGCGCGAAAGTATTTTTGTTAACTTTGAAAAAACATATATCCCAACAGGATAATCCTTGATCATGCTTTCAAGATCAGAGGGAGAGATGGCTGTGCGGCTTGCGCGCAATGCTATACAGGAATACCTGGGCAACAAAAAAAAGATCAAACCAGATAACCTTCCGCCGGTATTTCGTGAAAAACGCGGTGTCTTTGTTACCTTGAATAAAAGATCATCGACAAAGGAACTCCGCGGCTGCATAGGAAGACCTTATCCGGTAATGCCTCTGGGTGAAGCCATAATCGCATCAGCAGTCAATGCTGCGCTTGAGGACCCACGCTTTGACCCTGTCAAAAAGGAAGAGCTAAATGACATAGTGATCGAGGTAACAGTGCTCACTGTCCCTGAACCTATAAAGGCAAAACCCCGGGAGATCCCTGAAAAGATCGTGATAGGCAGGGACGGGCTTATCGTTGCGACTGGTAGAAGCCAGGGGCTCCTTCTGCCCCAGGTAGCGGTGGAACATGGTTTTGATGCAGTGGAGTTCCTGTGCCAGACGTGCATGAAAGCAGGGCTCATGCCTGATGCATGGCTCACAGGCGCAGATGTATATTCGTTCGAAGGACAGATATTTGAGGAATTAGAATCGGGCGGGGAGATAAGGGAAAAGTTATTAACATAATGGTGAGTCTTTAACCTCGGTGATTCAAAATGGCGGACATCAGATTATCTGAAAATTCAACAAGTGGGGACATCCTTCCTGTGGCGAAGATGGTGCATGAACTCTTCTCCCTTCCTGTCACGATGCGAAGCAGGAACAAAAAAGGTGTCAGGCTTGAGAAAGGGAATGTTGTTGATATGGATTATACTGGCCCTGTGCTTGAAGATGCGCTTTCCAGGAATTGCGTGATACATACGATACCTGACAGCGGGGCTTATAAGGGAGTGCCGGTCGTTGTCGCCCCCATACATGACAGCGATGGAACTGCCATAGCCGTCATCGGAATCGTGGACGTTGTGTGTACTATCGACCTTGCGTCGGTGTTCGGGAGTTATCCCCAGATAGTGAGGCAGGTAGAGGAGCGGAAAAAGAAATTATGAGCAAAGGGTTAAATCTCAGGACATTATACTAGGCAGTCCACCAGAGGTTAATTATGGCAAGATTTCCAGAAGCGGAAAAAGTACTCTTACACATGCGGATATGCATGAAATGCAATGCGCGCAACTCAATGCGTGCGACGAGATGTAGAAAATGCGGATATACCGGTCTCAGACCAAAATCAAAGGAAATAAAGGGCAAGGGAACGTCGTAAGCTCATAATATGGGAATAGAGGACCGCCTCAACCAGATAGTAGAAAAAGACGGCGCCGTCCACCTGACCCTTCTTGACCCTGATTCCCAGCAGCCAGAGGTTGCGGGAAATATGGCACGGGAAGCTGAACTTGGAGGCACCGATGCGATCATGGTAGGCGGCTCTACCGGCGCAACTGGGCTTGTTGTTGATGAGACAATAAAAGCGATAAAAGCAGCCTGTTCACTGCCAGTCATCCTTTTTCCTGCAAATCCCGGCGGAGTAAGCGGGAGGGCAGACGCTATTTTTTTCATGAGCCTTCTTAATTCAAGGGACGTCAATTACATTACTACCCACCAGGCGATAGGCGCGCCGCTTGTCTATAAGCTAGGTATAGAACCCATCTCAATGGCATATATCGTGATAGAACCCGGCGGATTGGCGGGCTGGGTCGGTGATGCGAGACTGATACCCAGGAACAAGCCAAAACTTGCGGTGGCGTATGCTCTTGCGGCAAAATACATGGGCATGCATTATATTTATCTTGAAGCGGGCTCAGGCGCAGATAAGCCTGTCCCTGTTGAAATGGTCACGGCAGTGAAAAAAGCTGTAGGGGAAGCCACCAAAGTTATCGTAGGAGGCGGTATCCGCGACGGGGCAACTGCAAGAGAGCGCGTTAAGGCAGGCGCTGACATGATAGTGACAGGCACTATTGTGGAGCAGGTCGGGGATGTCAAAGGGAAGATCGAAGAACTCGTAAGGGCGATAAAATCATAACCGCAGATCATTGGTTTTTATTTTCTGCAAGCTTCTTGATGCTTTCTTTGAAGGAAGTCGGTTCGAATCCAAATATCTTTTTAAGGTCGTTCGGTTCGCAAACCATATTGTTATGCAGGGATTCAATAAGCCAGTAAACCACATTCGCATTGACTGGAGACAGCTTTCCAAGAACAAAAGATGAGATACGATGCCATGAACCGGGAATATATACAAAAATCCTTTTTATCCCAAGCTGGCGCGCGTATTCCTGCATCAGTTCTTTATATGTATAAACTTCAGAACAGCCGATATCATAGCATTTATTGAGCGTTTCTTTCTTATCAGGGCATTCCACAAGATATTGTATAACGTCTCCGATATATACGGGCTGGACATGTGTATTTCCCCAGTTAAAGACAGGGATGACCGGGAAATTCCTCACCGCTGTATCAAGTATCTCAAATGCTCCACCGCCCCTCCCGATTATCATTGATGCCCTGAATATCGTGTAGGCGATGCCGCTTGATCTGATTCTCTCCTCCACTTCTTTTCTGCTGGAAAGGTGATGCGAGAGCTTCTCTCCCGGATTGGTTATCCCTGTGAGATGGATAATCCTCTTTACGCCATTTTCTTTGCAGGCGTTCACCATGTTCGTTATTGCTTTACGGTCAAGTATGTCGAATTTTTCCTGCTCCTTTTGTTCCCCCATCATATGTATGAAATAATAGACAGTATCCACACCTTCTGTCGCTTTCACAAGTGAATCCTGATCAAGGACATCCCCGGTCACGTAACTTATATTTGGGTTACTGGATATTACGGGTTTTCTTACGAGGCATCTTACCTGTACGTTTTTTGTGGACAGCGCCTCAAGAACTAACCCGCCGATAAAACCGGTAGCTCCAGTGAGTAAGATCATAATATGACCTTATGATGCCGCATTCCTTAAGGGTTCCCGTGAAAATATGTTTGGCAGGGAAGAAAAATAAATAAAAACAGGGAATGCCCGAGAAACCCGGGCAATTCGAATTATATAATTCAGCTTTCTTTTAATGACCCTCTGATGTGGATTGCGTTGCTTTCCCGCTCATCCTGTTGTAACCAGCCGCAAGGTTAGTGTTGACGTGAACCACACCTTCGTTAAGGCTCTTGAACACATAATCATCTGTGATCACAGGAAGGTTGTCTGCAACAGACTGGTTAGAAACTATCATTCCCAGCGGTACATATCTTCCATCAGGTATTGTAACGCCAACTATCCTTACACCGGGTTCCAGCACAACGCGGCTTCCGACCTTAGATTTGAACACGAAGGCCTGCATTCCCACGAACGTGTCATCGCCAATGCTTGCAGGACCATGCACCTGTGCCTGATGTGCAAGTGAAACGCGGTTCCCGATATAAACAGCATATTTCTTCCCATCCACTTCAACAAGGTTCTTCTCCACGGGTATCTTTTCCTCATCCGATGTCTCGAGAGCATGAACAACTACCCCGTCCTGTACATTAGAATCATCTCCAACGTGTATGGGCATACCTTCATCACCTCTTACTGATGCCTGCGGTGAGACCATCACATTTTTTCCAAGGGATACCGCCCCTATCACTGAAGCCTGAGGATGGACATAGGCGGAGGGGTCGATCTGCGGTCTTATATTCAGATCGCTCCAGGGCGTAACCGGACTTGCTCCCACGCCTGATGTGCTGTAAAGATTCTCTACTCGTTCCACGCATCCTGCTGTAAGCAGTATTATCAGTGTTATTAATACTGAAATTCTTAATAAATTGTTTGATTTCATAGCCAACGCATCGATGCTTGTCATTTTTCGTATATAAATGTTTTGAAATCGTTCTAGGGAGACGCAAAACCATATAAGCAGAAAATATAAAAATAAAGCCTGACAGGCAATTCCAAAACCACAAGTAATATAAATTCCAATAACAATCAGTCACCCAATGAAAGTATACAGATCATACGAAGACCTCCCCCGGATAAAACTTCCTCTGGGACAGGACATTTTTATAAGCGACAGCACTATCCGCGACGGCTCGCAGATGCCGGGAATAGTGATGAAAAAGAGGCATAAGCTCAAGATATATGATTATCTTCACAGGATAGGTATAGAAAAGCTTGAAACGTTTGTATTTAATGACAGGGACAGGGAAGCGGTCAGGGTAATGCTTGACACAGGATTCGAGTTCCCTGAGGTTACAGGATGGGCGCGGGCAAATCCAAAGGATATTGATTTTGTATTGAGCATGGACGGTATTAAGGAAACAGGTATTTTGATGTCTGTTTCCGACTCGCATATGATCGATAAGATGGGATTGGCAAGCCGGGAAGAGGCAGAGAAGAAGTATACAGATGCGCTTCAATACGCAGTTGATCATGGCCTTCGGACAAGGGCGCATATCGAGGATATGACACGCGCAGATAACGAAGGTTTTGTATTTCCCCTTATTGAAAAATTGCTTGAGATCGACCCCGACTGTATAATACGCCTTTGCGATACTGTGGGTTTTGGTCTTCCTTTCCCTGATGTGGATGAGCCGTACGGCATACCTCACATGGTCAAGAGATTGCGGGAAATAGGGTCAAAAAACATAGAAACGCATATCCATGATGATTTTGGCATGTCGGTGGCATGCTCGATCGCAGGATACTGGTATGGCGCGAACTGGTCAAGCCTGACGTTCCTGGGAATAGGCGAGAGAGCAGGCAATGCTGAGCTTGAGAAAGTCGCCCTGTTGCTGATGCAGCGTGTTGAAGGTTTCCAGAAGTACGACTTACAATCCCTGACAGAATTTGCGAGATACATGGAAAAAGAGATCGGCATCAGGGTGCCGCGTAATAAATCAGTGGTAGGGAGGAACATCTTTGCCCACGAGAGCGGGATACATACTGCAGGTATCATAAAGAATCCCTTTACCTATGAACCATTCCCGCCTGAGGTAGTTGGCGGAAAGAGGCAGTTGTTGATAGGGGATTCATCGGGTCTTGAAGTGATACGCTTTAAAGTCGAGGAGAGTCTTAACGAACTAATGCATGTCGAATCTAAGATCGATAAGAATGACTGGCGTGTGAAGGCTATCCAGAGTGACATTCAGAGATTGTATAATGAGGAAAAGAGGATCTCATGTATCTCTGATGAGGAACTGAAGAGGTTTGTTGAGAAGTATTTCATGCTTGATTCCATTATTGAAGAGCACGGCGATAACGAGATGCAAAATTAAAGAAAGAGGATCAAGCGAGATTTTCAACCAGTAATATTTATAAACTATTGCAGCTTATTCTGAGCGGGGATTATGAAATCTGAAAAATTACTTGTAGCGATCGTGGCAGTATTATTTGTGGTATCAATTGCCATTGTACTGTTGAATAGCGATGCTCTTCAAGATGAAAATATCTACAAACCTTCTGCCTCATTTTCCATCCGTGAAGTGGATGTAAAACCCGTGGAAGTGACCAGTTCTCTTATCGAGGTGAATGTCACAGCGTACATATATCACGGAGAAGGCAAGGCAAAGAACGCTACCATGCTTATCAGGGCGATAAACAGCAATACTGGATTGCATGAATCAGAGGTTTCTACCCCGATACCTGAGAGCGACGGGGATAAAACTGTGAAAGCTTCGGCTAAATTGAAAGTTGAAAGGAACGGAAACTACGACTTAAAAATATTGCTTTATGATAACGGCAGCATCAGGGATAGCGGTTCTGTGGGTATAAAGGGTTTAAATGCGCTGACACCTGTTGCAAAGCTAAGCGGCGTCTCGGTCAATAACATAGATTTCATTGTGATGGGAACCTCAGCAGGACGTGCATCCATCAGGTCTGATGTATATCTTGAGAACAAATGGGCTGCGCCATCCGAGAACATGAACATGATCGTCAAGGCGCGGCAGGCTGAATCAAACCTGCTGGCTGATAAGAGATCTTCAGAGACCGGGGTAATCGCAGGTGAAGCTACATCTGTCAAAAGCGTGCAGCTTGATGTGCCTGAGGGATATAATTACATGATGGTAGTGGAACTCTGGAAAGGGGATGTTCTGGTAAATACATGGGAGAAGGCACTGATGCTCGCTCCCACGAAGACAGTTCCAAAAGAGAGCCTGGAGAAGACGATGAACATTGAAGTATCCAGGTTCGTTCGCGAGGGAGGAGTACTAACTGTATCTGGCGAGACGATGGCTGCCGGTACCGCGCCATATGATACGGGGATGAAACAAGAACCCGGATTTGAAGCGATCGCGGCTGCTGCTGCGTTGATGCTTGTTGTTGCCTTAAGGAGGAGATCATAATGGTAAACCGAGAAAAAATAGAGGATTATTTTTACACAGGGACGTTCTTGATAGCAATGCTGTTTGCATTACTGTCTGTATTTAAGATATATTTCTCTATAGAAGAACTTATTCGTGTCTGGTTCACCTACAAATACCAGAACATATTCCAGACGTTTTACGGTATTGCAGTCCTGGCGATATGCGTCTATCTGATGAGGGTACGACTCATAAAAAAATAGGGTTGCTGTAGCCTGACACTAACCCGGAACTTCATCCGATGGCGTATGCCGCTGTCCGTTGCCGTAACCCTAGTATCAGGCCTTATCGCGTGTACCGCATTGGGGTTGTCTGTACGGTCATGGATTTGGCGTTGCCGTTCTCCCGCAAGGACCTATCAACACGATTTGCCCCAGATTTCGTAGGTCTGGAACAAAAATGTATTGATTTATAAGTATTTAGGGTTATCCTCCCAAAGCTACACTTTGGGGAATGGCACACACGTATGCCCTGCGGGCATCCGGGGGAGTTTATCACCCGCGCAGCATCTTCATTATATCGTGCTTTGTCACCATGCCGACCACTACCCCTTTCTCAAGGACAAGCACTGCCGGGTTCTTCTCAAGTATCCTTGAGACCGTATTTGCATCCGTTGTTGGAGAGACCGTGGGGAAAGACTCGCCCATGATATTTCGAACGAGAAGATGGGAGACTTTCTTAATATCCTGATCTGTCATGGACGCCACTATCTGGTCAGTGGATATGCTGCCGACCGGAACTCCCCCGTCAATTACAGGCATCTGGGAAAAGCCGTGCTCTTCCATTATGCTTGCGGCATCCTCTAAAGAACTGTCCGAAGTGGTATGGATTATGGGTGAATGCATGACACTTCTGACAAGCACCTTCTCTTTTCGCGCAGCGTCAAAGGCATTGAATATCTTATGCAGGGTCGAAAGCCTTGGATCAACATCCCCCGACTCTATGCGCGCTATCAGTGGCTGGCTCACGCCTGCGCGTGTAGCGATATCGTGCTGGGTAAGACCAAGTTCAAGACGCAGTTTTTTGAAATCTTCAGGTGTAGGGAGGAACATAATATATTACTATGGGTAATAAGAAGTATATAAAATTGATGAATGGGTGCGGGCTGATTATAAGTGACTTTCTTTATTTCTTAAATAATTTTTTTTATTCACTGACTCTGGATAGATATATAAATAATTCAAAAAGCAGAATAGCAAAACATTCAATATCATAAAACAATACTGTATAGATAATGATCGTTGACATTGCATTCTTGATATATGCCTTCACATCCCTTTTTGCCATAGTTAACCCTGTCAGCGGCGTAATGGTCTTTATCTCAATGACCACGACCATGAGCAAGGAGGACAAGATATACACAGCCAGGCGTTCAGTGCTCATAGCAGGGGTTATAGCGATCGTATTTTCGATATTGGGAGAACTTATCCTAATTATTTTTAATATCACGGCGGATTCTCTGAGGGTAGCAGGGGGTGTGCTGCTGTTCCTTGTAGCAATAGACATGCTGTTCGCAAGGACATCGCGTGAGAGTATAACAAATGAAGAGTTAAAAGATGCAAAAATCAGGGAGAACATATCTGTGTTCCCGATAGCGATGCCGCTGCTTACCGGGCCCGGGGCGATTACCACTATAATAGTCCTTATCAGGACAGGGCAGGAGATCGGCTCGAAACTGATGGTGATCGTTGCCATCGTGATTACTTTCTTACTCACCTACTTTATCTTCAGGTACGCCGATTCATTCAATAAGGTTGTTGGGGTGACCGGTATGCTAGTGACGACAAGAATTATGGGGCTATTCTTGGCTGCAATAGCTGTGGATTTTATTTCTACGGGTATAAAAGGGATTTTTAATATGGGGTGATTATGAAAATCCTCGTGGTTACAGGCAGGCTGGTAGAAAATGCTGTAAAAAAATCTGTCAATGCCGCCGCAGACGTACTTGTTCTCGGAGTTGAGGTTGCTGCGTTTGTCACGCCCGCCCTCCTGCGGCGCTCACTTTCCCAAAAAAAGTATGACCTGATACTTGTCCCCGGTCTTGTGTCGGGTGATTATTCAGGACTTGAGAAAGAAATAAACACGCCAGTGAGGCTTGGTCCGAAACACGCAGTTGATTTGGGTTTTGTGCTGTCATTTGCGGATGATACTGTTTTTTCCGCAAATATCCCTGCATGTGAACTCCTGAAAGAAAAAAGAAAGGACTCCGCCCTTGAAAAAGCAGCAGAGCTTGAAGAAAGCTCCACTGCTTCTTTGTCTATCAGGAATATGAAACTTGGCGGGAATTCCAGGATGAAAGTGATGGCTGAAGTGGTTGATGCGGGTCATTTATCCGACAAAGAACTCACGAACAGGATACTGTATTTCATAGAGCAGGGCGCTGATATCATCGACCTGGGGCTCTCGCTTGATACCACAGAGGAAGAAGCAAGGACTGCTGTTCACACGGCAAGATCAGCCACATCAGTTCCTCTGAGCGTGGACACACTCGACCCATGCCTGCTAAATACAGCCCTTGATACAGGCATTGATATTGTGCTTAGCCTGAATTCCAGGAATATGGATGAATTGAAAGAGAACATTATCAGGAATTCCACAGCATCTGTCATAATCCCTGACAGTTCCGCTGATATCAAGAGCCTGTTCCACAACATCGATCATGCAAGAAAGATAGGTATCACAAATATCATCGCAGACCCTGTGCTTGAGCCTTCAGGTCATGGATTTTTAGGATCTCTCAACAGGTTCAGGGAGTTTCGTGAGCGCGACAGGACAACACCGTTA
>JAHIFK010000202.1 GCA_018900975.1 Methanobacteriota archaeon | reverse complement strand
ACGCACAGTACATTGATCTTACCCGGTCTTGCTGCGCGGCTTCAGGGAGATGTGGAGGATGTGACAGGACTTCGTGTGATGATAGGTCCTCCTGACTCTGGCAGAATCCCAGGCTGGATGGAAAAAAACTGGCCTCCAAAACAGAAATAAACCGTGATTACAGCATGGTTTATCAATAATACTATATACTTAAAAGGTGTAAAGATAGTAGCCACAATTTTAATCAAGGAGGCTAATAATATATGATTAACGAAAAGTTAGCAGAGCTTGTGAAAACCTCAAAACCATCTGTGGCCGTAGTCGGGCTTGGTGGCGCAGGATGTAATATTACGACTTGGATAGCAGAAAAAGGAATGGCCGGCGGCAGGATAATTGCAGCTAACACTGATGTAAATCATCTAAGTACAATGTGTAAAGCGGATAAATTGATTTTGCTCGGTGAGAAATTATGTAAGGGACATGGGTGCGGCGGATACCCCGAAATGGGTGCCCAGGCGACAAAAGAGAACCTTGCAGAAATAAAAGCTGAATTAGAGGGAGCAAATCTTGTTTTCCTTGTAGCCGGATTGGGTGGAGGAACAGGCACGGGAGCGATACCCGTAGTTTCTGAAGTTACAAGAGAACTTGGAGCACTCACGATCGCATGCGTCACGATCCCATTCAAGATCGAACAATTCAGGAGAGAAAAAGCAAGAGAGGCAATTCAGGCGCTCTCCGAGAGCTGCGACGCAACCATCGTTATCGATAACTCAAAGTTGAGAGAAGTAGCAGGGAATCTCCCGCTGAAAGAAGCACTTGCAGTTGCGAACGCACTTGTCGGCGCATTCGTTAAGAACATTACAGAAACGATTACTCAACCATCGCTCATAAACCTTGACTACGCAGATCTTCGCGCGGTCATGGAGCGCGGCGGCGTGTCATCTATTGGCATTGGCGAAGGCGACGGAGAAGACAGGGTAATAAAAGCTGTCACACAGGCGCTTGCAGTGCCGCTGCTTGATATCTCGGATATGTCAGCCACATACGGCGTGCTCATACACATCGTGGGCGGCGAAGACATGACACTCGAAGAGGTCGCAGTCACTGGAGAATTGATCATGGACAAAGTCCCGAATACAAAGAGAGTTATCTGGGGCGCAAAGGTCGATGACCAGTTAACAGGCAGAGTACGTGTAATGGCAGTATTGACAGGTGTCAAGAGCCCATTCATGGAAGGCGAATAAATATTTACGTGATGTGAGTTTCACATCACATATTCTTTCTTTTTATATTGAATTTCATAACCCCTGCATATTTACATTATCTCTTCATCTTCGCGGCGCCATGCAGGGTCTACGATGCAAATAAATATCAGGTCTGTCTTTCCGGTATTGTGGATGTACTGCCTTGAACCGGGCGGGATATATATTGCAGCGCCCGGATGAACTTTTGATGACTCTTCATTAATGTGCATTATGCCTTCCCCCTCCATGATGTAATATACTTCCGAGGTTTTAAGGCTGTGCAGCGTTGTGGTCTGTCCCGGTCTTACGATCGCATGCGCAAGACTGTATCTGATAGCGATGTCAGCCTTATCAGGATGTAAGAGTTCTCGAAGCAGTGAGCCATCTCCTGCTTTGAACTCTTCGCGATCTGTCAGTTTAATTATGAACATATCCCTTTTTTACATACGCATTAAATTTATGATACCATCACTCTGCGTCCTCTTTCCTGCATAAGGTTAATTAAGTCATCCTTGTCGCTGTATTTTTTCAGTTCTGTATCCTCAACTACAACGGTACGATCAATATTCCTTATTTTACTCCCGCCCCGTACTATCAAAAGGGATTGCGTTAGCGCGACTTCGGATATGCTGCTCATAAGATGCGCTTTCTTGACCATCGTTGTCGTGAATTCACCAACACCGGTGAGTATTTTTGCATTTTCGTCCCTTCGATCTGCGGGAATAGATACTGCGTCAAAAGGCGCCTGAGAAGTCGTGAGAACGTCAAATCCCATATTTGTAAGCTGGGAAAGAATGTTAAATGAGCTTTTTTCAACGTGTTCATGTTTCGGGGTATGAAGTTCACGTTTTTCAAACAGGTTAACGGCTACCGCAAATCCCCTGTCAAGCCTCTCTTCTAGCCTGACGGCAACATCCACGCTTGCTGCCATTTCCCCTTCCTCATACTTGCTTATTGTCCTTCTTGATACTCCAAGTGAAGATGCAAGGGAGCCGAGGGAGATGTTTTTCCTGATGCGCTCTTCTTTCAGGATAGTCCCATCGATATTTACATACAGCCCGCCATGCTCAGCATAGACCAGGGGTGGTATGTTCTCTGTAAAATAATCATCCAGTGTGTTTATATCAACGGCAGGGACACCATATCTGAGATATGCGACACCTGCTTCAAGTGAATGGTCCCTGGATTTTTCACCTATGACTATTGGGTTCCCATTCAGGTGTTTTGAGAGGAACAGCATTTCACCCGCTGTCTCTTCGTTCAGGCCGTCGATGTTAAAAAGCACTTTTATCAACAGCAGTAAGTCATCCCGTCGTGCAGCAAGGTCAAAACTTCTCGGACGGATATCGCAGCGGTCAGAAATATTAAAGCCCGCTTTGCTCAATATTGCGACAACCCGGTTGATTAGCAGTTCCTTATTCATTAAATTGATTGTTATTATGCAAATATATATACTTATGCTTCATGAAGCTGACAAGGTTTATTATCCAGTTAAATAAGAGAGGGAAGCAAATGATAATTGGGCTTGATGATACGGATTCAAAGGAAGGAATGTGTACCACGTACCTTGCAGCCGTGCTTATCGAGAAACTTGCTTCATTCGGAAGGATTCAAGGATACCCGCTGCTTATCCGCCTGAACCCGAATATTATATATAAGACACGCGGGAACGCTGCCATGGCAATTCCTATCGAGTTAAATAGAGGGGAGGATGCTGAAACTGTCATGAAGATGGTCATTGATCTGGTTGAAGAAATGGCGGAATTTAGCGCAGAGAATACAAACCCTGGGGTGGTTTTTATCGAGGAAGCATCAGATGACATGAAAAAAGACCTCGCCGCATTTTCATTGAGGGCTGTCCAGGATGTGCTTGAGATCCGTGAGGCAGAGGAATTACTGGAGCGCTACGGGATAAGCCATAAAGGATTCAAGAACGGGAGAGGTCTTATTGGCGCTCTTGCAGCCGCAGGGTTCGCTCTTACCGGTCTTCCTGATATCACGTATGAGGTTATCGCGTACAGGGAAAAAAAGCGGTGGGGTACGCCCCGTGTGATAGACGAGGATTCTGTATGGAAAGCGGCAGAGCAGCCTGATACGTGGGATACGGTTGATCATGAGAACAGGCGCATCGTGTTCGCGCCCCATTCTCCTGACCCGATCCTCTTTGGCATCAGGGGAAAGAGCGAGCTTGCTGTGCGGCGGGCGTTTTCTTTTATCAAAAGCGAGCCGTTTGAACGATATGTCGTTTACATGACAAACCAGAATACCGACATGCACCTTTTGAGAGCAAAGATTGGCGAAGTGCTGGACTGCCGCTCGTATATCCTGGAAGGAACTGTCAGCAAACCCCCAAAAACTATAGTGGGGGGGCATGTTATTTTTGAGATATCGGACGGTACTTCAGCCATTGAATGCGCGGCATTTGAGCCAACGAAAGGTTTTCGAAGTATTATACGGAAGCTTCGCGCAGGTGATAAGGTCACAGTGTACGGCAGCGTGAAGGATGGGACACTTAACCTTGAAAAACTAAAACTCACAGGTCTGAACCATAATGAACTGCGTAACCCCTTATGCTGCGGAAAGAGGATGAAGTCCATGGGAAGCGGACAGGGCACAAGGTGTGAGAAATGCGGAGCGAAAGCGAAAGAACAGGTTATTGAATCAATTAAGAGGAATATTTCGAAAGGGTTCTATGAAGTCCCGCCATGCGCAAGGAGGCACCTGTCAAAACCGCTTGTCAGATATTGAAACGGAACACGGATGACACGGATTCAATGGATTTTCACGGATCAGTGCGATTTATAACTTTCAGACAGGATAAACAGGATTGACAGGATGACGTCGAAAATTATCCTGTAAATCCTGTTATCCTGTCGAATCGGCGCCTCAGATAGAAACTACGAAGATGGTGCCACCTGCCTTTTATGCTTATTAGCGTTCATCAGGGCAATAAGCCTGTCAACCTGTTCTGCAGGGAAAACCTTTTTGACATCTGAAGTTTCTTTTTTCTCATCCACCAGCATCGCGAGTATCTTATCTGCATTCTCATAGGTAACTCCCAGTTCCCCCTCATCAGTCTGTCCAGGCCATAGACCTGCTGTTGGTGTTTTATCGATGATGCGGGCGGGTACGCCCATTTGCCGCGAAAGCGCGCGGACCTGTGTTTTATAAAGACCTCCAATAGGCTCAATATCCACGCCGCCGTCGCCGTATTTTGTGAAATACCCGAGCAGCAGTTCAGTCTTATTCCCTGTTCCCACGACCATACGGCGCATGAGGTTGGCATGGTAATACAGGATGCACATGCGGGTGCGCGCCTTCAGGTTCCCGCCTGCAAGCAGGTTGTTCTTATCGAATTCAGGGAGTGTGGATGAAAATGAATTTAAGACTTTTGAGATATCTATGGTCTTATGTTCAATGCCAAGTAGCCTTACGACCTCCATCGCATCGTCAATATCCTGTTCAGATGATATGCCTTTTTCAGGAAGGAGCAGTCCCAGGACTTTATCAGCGCCAAGCGCTTCGACAGCAAGATACGCTGTGAGGCTTGAGTCAATGCCGCCGCTTAACCCGATGACAGCGCCGTTTGATGCTGATTCATGCACTTTCTGGCGAATGAAAGTGGTGATAGTTTCTTTTATGGCGGGATAATTTCTCATAAGCTTCTGTTAATTAATGGAAATGTTATCTTATCTAACTTTGGTCTCTCAGAATATCTGAAACTGGCGGGGCTGAATTAGATGATACGCATAAGTTTGAATGACCAAGTTTATCGGATTTAAAGTCGTTCTGCCCAGATTTCAATAATTTTGTGAGTTATACCGTTCTTATTAATAAAATCCAGCATTTTCTCCTTTTGTTCAGCAGGAACTGCAATGACGCTCCGCTTTATCTTTTTTCCAGACAATTTTTCCAAAATGCCTTTTGATTCAATAACTTTCTCTCCAACCTTCTGACGGTAACCATAGAGTTTTCTCCAGAGCCTGATTTTCTTGCTTCTTTCCATTTTGTGAAAGTCCAGGACAAACAGGAAGTGATATTTTGCGTCCTTCGGCATTCTTTCATATTTCCCGTAAAGAAGAATGCCGCATGTGATAATACTTCTGTAAAGTTCCCAGCGTTCAAGTTCCCCTGTTTTTACGGAAATGGAATTCTTCAATCCTTGAAGTTCCCATTTTTCATGTGTTTCCGATTTTTCAAAGGTAGATAGCAGTTTTGTCACTTCGTTTTTGACTGCCCTGCCTTTTTCCGTGTCTACAAATATATCTATGTCGCTTTCGCTGTCAAAATCCCCGCGCGCAACTGAACCGAAAAGTATTATGTTTTTTATGTCCTTCGCTATGCTGGATTTCAGCAGGAAAGAGGAGAAATCCAGCGCACAGGCGATCAGCTCATATCTATTCATCAATCATCCCCCGAAGAATGCTCTCAATTTCGTTAAATATCACGATTATTTCTTTTATGTTCTCTTTTGGTTTCGGTGCGCCGTAGGCGAGAATTTCACTTGTATTTTCCAGAGCGATCATCTTTTTCAGTATCGTATCTTTGTTCTCAAAATCAGGTAGCTTCTCCGAGACCTTTCCCGACTTGAACCACCTGTGGTTTAGCTGGAAGCCCTCGTCTACAAGCTTTTTCCTGTGCAGGTACACGGATAAGAGTTCGACCATTGCGCGGGAGGCGTTGAGCGCCACAGTCCTTTGCGATTTTTCCAGGCCGCGGATTTCAAGCGCCCACAAGAATATGTTGTCTTTGTATTCCTGATACGCTTTCAGGTGGTCTTCCTCTTTCATTGTAATTCATTATGTGACTAAGTATATAAATAATTTGTGACCTTGTCGCATATGTGACAAGGTATATATTATTTATGCGACCAGGTCACATACGAAAGACGTTTCCAGAGCAATTTTACGAGATGCATTGCGCAATAAAACAGTTTGGAAAAGCGGCAAGTATTTTCTATCGAAGTTCTGGCGCCGGGAGTGGGATAACGAAAAGGAGGCGCTGGCGGGGGTTGAATGAGATGATACGCGAGGGGTGGAGATGTTCGACTGAGTTGCGGGATGGAAAACACACTGAAGTTATTGCTTACTGCGAAACAGTTTCAGAAGAAATGTTGTTCAAATTTTTAAACCCTATTATTTCAAAATATCTCGCATATATTTTATCGATTTCCAATCTTTGTCTTTATGTATTTTGCTGAATTCGGGTCGAATGGCTCCAAAATATTTAGAAAGATTTATGCTATCATCAATTTTTTCCAAACCGGTTATTTTGTGTAAAGATAATTGTGCTATCCTCGCTCCGGGATACAAACTGAGTGGAGTATTTCCAAGATTGGTTAATTCTCGTATATAGGATGACTGCACCCATAACTTAAAAGGTGCTTCAACATTATTGTTGAACGTAGGCTGAGAAGGGTAGGCTTAATTTCTTACGGCTTTGTCCGGCAAACTT
>JAHIFK010000201.1 GCA_018900975.1 Methanobacteriota archaeon | reverse complement strand
CTTCGGGATACTGATGTACCAGCTTGAGTTCGCAAAGAGGATGGTGGCAGTACCGGGCAGCAAGGATTACGGAAGGTTGTCCATTACTGTCCAGTACTATGCTGACGCGCAGATACTGGAGATCGTGCCGCCGGATGCATTCAGCGCGCCCCCTAAGGTCAGTTCAGCCATAGTGAAGCTTACACCGCGTCCTCCACCTTATTCTGTGAAAAATGAGACTTTTTTCATGAGATTCTTAACTGCTGTTTTTTCGCAAAGGAGGAAAACGCTCAGGAATGCAATACTGAATAACGCGAAGATGCTGGGGATCAGGAGTGGTGCATTGGGAGCTATTCCTGATGAGATACTCAAGAAAAGGGCTGAAGTCCTTTCGGCGAAGGAACTTGCAGGGATCGCTGATGTTTTATGTGAATAGGGGAAGTTCAGGTCATATTCAAGAAACATCTGAGGCCGCTTGCAATATTTTGAAAAACAAACCGCAGATAAAGGCGCCCAGAGTCGCGCCTCTGGAGGGCGCATCCACGTATGCCCCCGCAGGGGCATACGTGTCTATGCATTGCGGCGGGCATGACGCCGATGAACGCAGATTTGTTGCCAGTTTTTATAGGTAAAATTGGATATGTTGTTTTTCCGTGGTCCTCAGATCGCCCAGAGCATCGAGAGCGCGAGCAGGGAGCTGATTTCAGAGCTTCCTTCACTTGCGAAGGGTCAGGCGATAATCTCAGGGGTTGCGATCAATACGCCGACCCTGGTGAGGATAAGGAAGAGGCTGACGAGCGATGTGAGGGGGAGGAGTAAGGATGCACCTGCTTTGTGGGCGGAGCGGAGGAAGTATGAGGAGAAGCATGAGAGGACGGGGGATTAATATTTAAAGAGTGATAAATGTGCGGCGCATGCGATGGAAAACAGATTACATAGATGACACGGATGCGCGCGGATTTCGTATCTCTGATACCCCGCCAGTTCCTCTCCTTCAAACACACCCATGCCCCCCAACTGATCCTCGCAGGGCTGGTAATAGAAAATTATTAATATTTGTGTAACTATACTCTCACTTAACAAGAGTATGAATACAAGAAAAATAAGATTAGGATCAAATGAGCTAAGGTTGCTGTTCACTTTAGAAGAGGAGAATATATCAGTTTTCTCAATAAAAGATGCAAAGAGAATTCTCAAGACATCCTCACCCTCTGTCTGGAATGTGATATACCGCTTAAAGAAAAAGGGAAGGATAGAAGAGATAGAAAAGGGAAAATACCTCCTTATTCCTGCACGAGCAGGGCTTGAGGGATCATGGTCTGAGATCCCCTATCTAATGGTTCCAAATATCATAGATGTCTATTACATCGGTTTCTGGACAGCACTTAACTATTGGGGTATGACTGAACAGGTTCCCAATGTTGTTTTCGTTGCAACGACACAGAGGAAAAAAGATTTAGATTATGGAGATACACGATTCGAATTCATCACCCTGTCGAAAAAGAGATTTTTTGGATTTGTAGAAGAAAAGGCTGCAAGGGGTACATTCAATATATCTTCAAGAGAGAAAACCATCGTTGACTGCATGTTATATCCAAAATACTGCAGCGGGCTGGATGAAGCCATAAAAGGGATATGGAATGCCAGAAAAGAACTGGACTTTGTAAAGCTACTTGAGTACTCAAAAAGACTCGGAGTGAGCGTGGTCACGAGGAGGATTTGTTATGCGCTGGAGTTGCTCGGACTGGCAGAAGGAATATTTCATGAGAAAACTCTGAGAGGATCAAAAGGATATATGTGGCTTGACCCTCTTGGACCCAAGAAAGTTCTGGAATACTCTAAAAAATACGGACTCATAATAAACAGGACAAAGGATGAACTGACAGGCTGGATGAGATATTAAAATGGATGAAAATGAATTAAGAAGGCGAGCCAGGAAAACAGGATTCAACGTTGCGACTTTAGAAAAAGATTACGCACTGACATGGCTTCTTAGCGGGATTTACTGGGAGGATTCCAAGCTCAGGGACATCCTGATATTTAAAGGAGGGACAGCGATACGAAAAATTTACTTTCCTGAATGGCGACTTTCCGAGGATATGGACTTCACTATCATGCAGGAAGTTGATCCTTCAGAGTTGAAAAAGGGTTTTGAGCAAGTTTTCTCATCTGTTAGCAAGAGAAGCAGCATCAATTATTCGTTCAGTTCATTTAATACAGGAGAGTATGCTATTTTTGCTGATGTCCAGTTCCTGGGTCCGATCGGATTCAAGAATAAGATCACCCATGACATCTCATTGAAAGAAAAAATGATTGAAAAGCCCATGCGGATAAAAGTGAAGCCTGAGTATGAGGACATCCCGGAATTTGAAGTTCTTGTTTATTCACCAAATGAGATCCTGGTTGAAAAGCTGCGCAGCATCCTTCAAAGAGGAAAAGCACGGGATTATTACGATGTCTGGCGGCTAATGAAAGAAAAAGAGTTCAACCCCGATCTGATCTTTGATGAGAACAGGCTCTCAGAGGCAAAAAAGTTCTGGACTATCGCTCTTGCAAGACTTACAAAAAGCCTTCCTGCTTTCGAGTCAGTCGTGAAAGATTTGAGGTTGATGCTGGATTTTATCAAAGTGAAATAACACACGTGAACAACCCCCCCCATAAAAACACAAACCTCAGCCCCCCACCTGCTCAAAACCCCACCGTGCCCCTCTTATCCTGCATCAAGAGAACGGAAAGCCTACCTGCGAAGTGCCCCGCAGCCGCGATACTGAACACAGGCGAACCGGAAGGCGCCCTGGTATGATGCAATATTCCGGCCACCTGTATGCTTCAATTTTGATGTGAAACGGTTGCATGGGGGCATATTGGCGCCGGGGAATTAATGTTTAAAGAGTGATAAATGTGCAGCGCCCACGATAGGACACGGATGACACAGATGACGCGGATACGCGCGGATTTCGTATCCGCGGAAATCCGCCAAATCCGCGTTCTAAGTCGCGGCAAATCTGCGTTGTGCGCCTCGATGCACTTTATTTGGATTATGTTAAAGATGACAGTAGCCTATAATATGAAGACATACATAAAGTGCATCCAGTTAACTTAAATATCCATAAACACAGATTATAATGAAAATACGTAATATCATAAAATTACTAAAAGCCGATGGCTGGTATCTCGTTGCATCTAAAGGCAGCCATCAACAATATAAGCATCCAACCAAACCAGGCAGAGTGACTATAGCAGGTCATCCAGGTGATGATTTGGCGGAAGGAACATTAAATAGTATATTAAAGCAAGCTCAATTGAAAAAGGTGAAATAATATGTATCGTTTCCTTGTTGTGATCGAAAAAGCAAATAATAACTACTCAGCATATTCCCCGGATTTGCCGGGCTGTGTTGCTACAGGAGCCACACGTGAAGAGGCTGAAGATAACATGTATGAGGCTATTGAAATGCATATAGAGGGATTACTGGATGATAAATTGCCTATTCCAGAGTCAAAGTCTTTTGCAGAGTATGTAGCAGTTGCTGAAAAATCATGTATTGAGCAAACTGTTTAAACACAAACCCCAGCCCCCCACCTGCTCCAAACCCCACCGTGCCTCCCCGCTCCTGCATCAAGAGAACGGAAAGCGCGCCTTCCCTGGTTGGATTTGGAATAAAGAATAGAGATGAGAAAGTAAGATATTCAGACCCTGAAAAGACCGTCCTTGATTTCATATACATCTGGAGGTATAACGGAGTCCCGGACGACAAGATAGTCCTTGATATATCAGAATGGGCTAAGCATGGTTCAAAAGAAAAGTTGATGAGATACGCAAAAAAGTATCCGAAAACAGTGACTGAAATAATAGGGAGAGTGGTCGGATGAGAGCTGATTTTGTAAATGAGGTTGCCAGAATCCTCGACATCAAGAGGAAGGATCTGATTGAGAAGGACCTTATTCTCCATCAGATATTATTCGATCTCTCAAGAGACAGGTTTTTCACCGGAAACGTCCTCTTCAAAGGTGGCACTTGCCTTATAAAGTCGTACTTCGGCTATCTAAGATTCTCGGAGGACATAGACTTCACCTGGAAAGACCAGAGCGTGTTCAACGGAATGTCGCAGAAGGCTATCAGGGCTTACTTATCCAGAGTCATTGACAAGATCGGTGAGATCCCTCTTACAATCGGGAAAGATCTTTGATTGGGGCAAAGAGCGGGACTTGCTTCTGTCAGAGATAGATGATACGGATTTCTACTCATTTCTCAACGAGTTCCAGGCTTTCCTGAAAAAAATATTAAAAAAAGTTAAGATCACGTATGCTCCGGGCATACGCGATACATCCTTATAACTGCTCGTTCAGTTCAGAATCGAATTTTCCGCTATTGATAGCAACGATGGCTTCCTTGGTATTAAGACCCTCGAAAGTCACGCCAAGAGGTAAACATGTACCTACGACCTCTTTCACAGCCCCTTTGAGGGTCTTTGAGAGAGTGTCGCTCTTCTTCATATGAGCTATTTTGATAGCCTGTTTTACCGTCAGGTTGCCTACAGTCTTTGTGTTCGGCGTCCCTGAACCAGTCTCGACTCCAAGTTCTTTCTTTATAAGAGCCGATGTGGGAGGTGTCCCGACCTTAATCGTGAACTTCTTCTTGTCATCGATCGTGATCTTAACAGGAACTTGCATTCCCTTGAATGCAGCGGTCTCTTTATTGATCGCATCTATTACTGCTTTTACGTTTACGCCAAGCGGACCGAGCGAAGGACCAAGTGGTGGTCCTGCGGTAGCCGCGCCGCCTGCAACTAATGCTTCTAAAACGCTTGCCATTTTTGTATTCTCCTTAAAATTATCAGACCTCGTATTTTAATACGGGGCCTTATTTCTCTATTTCTTCTCTCTTCAATATCCTCACATTGTCACCGCGTACAGTTACGGGGATGGGTACCATCGCCTCGAACAGTTCCACAGTGATCTCTTCATGAGCTTCATCAATACGTTTAACTCTTGCCTTTTCACCTTTGAACGGACCGGAAATAAGCTCCACAATGCTGCCTTCTGTGATGCCGGTCACTGTGAGCTTTGGTGTCAGGAAATGCTCTATTTCTAAAAAGCTTGATTTCCCCTTCACCATGGTTCGGGCATGCGGAAGGGTCTGGATCACCTGCTCAACGACCTCAGGCGCCCCTGCCTCGATCAGGATATAACCTTTCAGTTCATCGGGCGCAAGAATCGCCCTTATATCAAAATGTTCTTTCTTAGCGACCTTCTCTATAAGGTTTGCCACCGCCCTTTCCTGGTTGGCGGTCGTCTTTACAACGTAGATAGCTGGATCTTCACCGTTCATTAGAACCAGCCTGGCATTACAGTTATCAATAAATATATGATAAATCCAATAAACCCTATCAGCAGGATGCCTGCTCCTGCAACCTTTGCGATCACTGTGAATTCTTCTCGTGTGGGTTTTCTTGTCAGTTTAAGCACTCTTGTATATTCACTGAGGCTAAAAGGAATATTCAGTTGCAATTTTTTGTCTTCTACCAATATTTCACATCCATGATTCAAATGATAATGATAACGTTATAAAAGCTATCTTAAAATAATAGCAGGCCTTCAATTATACTCAATGTAAAAATACTTTTCTATTGAACCTTTCAGGAAATCACCCTTTCATCGCTCTCTATCCCCCCATCCCTCATCTTAATTATCCTTCCTGTCTGCTGTGCCACAGCAGTATCATGAGTCACCACAAGTATGGTATGCCCCTCTTCGCTTAAGCCTTTCAAGAGCCTGACGATCATATCCCTGGTCTTCGTATCCACCTCGCCTGTGGGCTCATCAGCAAGAATGATGGCAGGATGGTTGGACAGCGCCCTGGCTACGGCAGTACGCTGCTGCTCACCTCCAGACAGTTCGGATGGCTTATGGTTCATCCTGTCTGCAAGCCCCATGTGCGTTAGGAGGTCAACAGCTCTTTTTTTCCTCTCACTTTTTGGAACCCGGGCAAAACGCATCGCAATATCCACGTTCTCAAGCGCGGTCAGTGTTGGTATAAGGTTGAAATGCTGGAACACAAAACCGATCTTTTCACGCCTCAGTTTTGGCACCTCGCTTTCTTTTGCCTTCGTGATCTCCTTATCGTCTATGAACACACTTCCCGATGTGGGTTTATCAAGAAGCCCTATCATAGAAAGGAGTGTGGACTTCCCGCTTCCCGATGGTCCTACTATGCTCATGAACTCACCTTTCTCCACATCAAAACTGACATCATTGAGGGCATGGACAGGGATCTTGCCCTGCATATATATTTTTGAAAGGTTACGCACCCGAAGGACAGGCTCATCCATACTTCATCGCCTCCATTGGCCTCATTTTTGCAGCCCTGTACGCCGGAAGTATTCCCGAGATCGTACCAAGGAACGTTGCGAAAATAATCGATACTGCCACAAGCCTGTATGTGACCGCGAAAAGTACTGTTCCCATTGAAGCCAGGTATTCGTTCATGTAATAAATAAATATACTGCCTCCTACAATGCCGATAATACCCCCCATCACTCCCATAAGCGCAGATTCGCCCATAGTCAAAAGAAGGATATCCCTGACCTCTGCCCCCATGGCTTTCATCAACCCGAACTCCCTTGTCCGTTCTGACACCGACATCAGCATAGTGTTCATGACGCTCAAACCTCCTATTATGGCCGCAAGCAGAGCCGCGCTTATTGTTATCAGATTCATGACAATCAGAATCTGCTCTGATTGTTTTCTAAGCTCCTGCGGCGAAATGGTCTTGATGTTCTCAACTCCAAGTTCAATGCGCCTTGAGAGGTCTTCTGCATCCACATCTTTTTCAGGCACTGCCCAGATGTAAGTAAGCTGATCATCCATATCGTAGAATTTCTTTGCTATGTCTATCGGGATGCCTATTATATAATCAAAATCAGTGCTAGTGAATTCCATTATCCCCACGACCGTGAAGTTCCTCACACTTGTTATTGTGGAGGCGCGCTGCAACTTTTTGGATTTCACTTCAAGTTCGTCCCCGACATTAAGACCATACTGGCGGGCGACATTGCTCCCCACCACTGCCCTGTAGCTGTCCCCTGGCACAAGCAGCCTTCCCTGGGTGAGTTTGATGTTCTTGAGCGTCAGTTCCTGTTTATCAGGCGCAATGCCCACAACAAAAGCCCCGAACATGCCGAGGCTTTCCATATCATACGGCATCCAGAGCAGACCATAGGCATCAAACACGCCAGGGATACGCCTCACTTTGCTTACCATAGAGTCAACAAGACCTCCTCCGAAGAATCCGCTCTCAGGCACTATATAGATCTTATCAGACATCAGGTCAAGCCCGCGATTGGCATGTCTGTCAAAATATTCGGACATTCCTCCCATGACCATGATGGCGAATATCCCAAGGGCAATACCAAATACGGTAAGACCGGTCCTCATTTTTCTATGTGTGACGTTCTTTAGTATCAGGTCAAAATTATTCATATCTCAGCGCCTCCATTGGGCTCATTTTTGCAGCCCTGTAAGCAGGATATGTGCCTGATATTATGCCAAGACCGGTAGCAAACACCAGGGAAATCACAATCAGCCTGGGTGTTATCGCAAACAGCACAGTTCCTCGGGCTGCGAGGTATTCATTAAGAAAATGGACAACAGCTCCACCGCCAGCAATGCCGATAATGCCGCCAATTACGCCCATGAGCGCAGCTTCGCTCATTGTCATTAAGATTATATCCCGCGTATCTGCGCCAAGAGCCTTCATAAGCCCGAATTCCTTTGTCCTTTCAGATACCGACATCAGCATCGTATTCATAACGCTCAGGCTCCCGATAATGGCTGCAAGCGCTGCCGCGCTTAAGGTTATCAGGCTGAAAATGATAAGCGACTGCTCGATCTGTCTTCTCAATTCCGCAGGTGAAAAGGTCTTGACCTTTTCTACGTTTAGTTCAATCCTTCTTGCAAGTTCCTCACTGTCAACATCAGGATCAGGGACAGCCAGTACGAATGATACGGTATCACCCCTGTTATAGAATTTCTGGGCTGTGTCAAGCGGTATAATCACACCGCCGTCAAAAAAAGAACCTGTGTATTCCATTACTCCTACAACAGTAAAATTCCTGATATTCGTTATCGACTTTGCGCGCTCAAGTTTCTTGCTTCTGATCTCGATCTCTCCGCCTACCCTCAGGTTGAACTCCCTTGCAACATTGCTGCCCAGCACAGCCCTGTAATTGTCGCCTGGCGCAAGCAGTCTCCCCGCAGTGAGTTTTGTATCCATTAATACAGACTCCAGTTTATCAGGCGGGAGTCCGATCACCATATTTCCTGCAAATCCCAGGCTTTCAGGATCAAGAGGCGACTGCAGCATTCCAAAGGCATCTGAAACACCAGGTACCCTTTTGACTTCATTTGCTTTTGACTCGTTCAGACTGGCGCCAAAAAGCCCGACTTCCGGGAGAACGCGGATCTTGTCCGCTGTAAGGCTGATAGATCTCTCAAACGTCATGTTGAAATGCTCTGACATTCCCCCCATGACTATGACCGCAAATATGCCAAGCGCTATACCGAATACAGTAAGCCCTGTGCGCAGTTTTCTCTGGCTGAAATTCCTGATAATGAGATCAAACATTCATCCACCTTTAAAATGCCTTGCGGCAGCTATCAGGATGATAAAAGATAAAAGTGCGGCAAACCCTGGCGATCTGTTCGCAGGCGTCGTCTCCACGGGCGCAGGCTGTTCTGGTATGCGCATAACAGTCTCATATTTATCCACTGTGACATTCTCCTTATTTACAGCCAGTATCTCCACATCGTACGTCCCGGAAGCAAGCCCTTTCCATACCACTCCAGCAGTATCTTCTTTTCCTGTGACAAGTATCTCTTCAAGCACCTGGCTGTATGTCTTTGTCTCGCCTGTGGCTTTGTTTTTTGCGTTCACGACAATGGCGCCGTCAAAAGGTACCTGAGAGTTCCCACGGATGGTCACGCTCGCGCCGTATTCATCAACTTCCACATCGTCGTGCAGTATCTCAACATCGTCTGTGGCTGTAAAATGCGATACATAGGTGTTGATCAGTGGGGCGGCATTGAGCCTTTTGGTGTATATTTTGGCGCGGACTGTATATTTCTTGTTCCCCGTGAGCAGGAAAGGCCATGTCATCCTGACCTCCTGGTTCAGCGTCAGGTATACGTTATCTTTTACATTAGAATAGACAATATCGTTGTTATCCAGCAGTTCGATTTTTATATCAACTGATGTGGGATTAAAGGGTCGAAGCAGAAGCTGCACTCCAGTATTTGTAGATGAGAAATCCACCACATGGAAGCTGGGCAAAGACACAGTACCGTAGGACACCTGGTATGAGGCGCTGGATAAAAGCCGACTGCTATCGAAAATACTAACTTTTGCCATATAGTAATCATGCTGTGGTTTATTCTCCCATAATATCACCTTTGTTGCAGAACCTCCTGCTTTCAGGTCAATAGGCACCTCATAGGATTCCACAGGGCTTCCCGCATAAGATAATTCAAAGACCGCTTTGCCCTGAATGTCAGAAGTGGAATTTATCGTGACATCACTGCTTGTGAAGTCTGAAAAATAGTCGATTATTTCAACCTGGGCGGATGCTGAATTGATGAGAGCAAAAATAACCGCAACAAGCAGTATGGATCTCATTGTTATTCTTTTTATGTATGACATATTACCCTTATTCATTTAACTTCAAAATGTCCTTATGATTATTAAATCTTATACTATTTATTATTATTTTTGCCAGTATTTCTTCCAGTAAATATCAAAAAAATCTTGATGCAAGAGTAGATTTCACATCGCAAATCCCTTTGAACCCGCATCTCTCACATGGCGCATCCCGCGGTTTTTCAGGCATGAATCCCTCTTTTATTTTTCTGACCCTGTCCCTCAACTGAAGGACTGACCTTCGTTCATGCCGTTTTATCGTTACTTCTCTCACTGTACCCCACCGTGCGTATTCCACAAATCCACGTGTTACAACTCTATTATATATCGCTTCCACAAGGATAGCGTATGCGGTCAGTTGCACCCTGTCGCTCTTCCATACTCCGTTCTCTGGCATGGAACCTGCCTTTATTATTGATGGGACAAGTTCATCCCCTATCGTTATCAATTTATCAGGGCTTCCTGCCAACCCGAATTTATCGGATCGAAGTGCAGTATCTGACTCGCAGGGCAAAGCATAGAAATCATAAGACAGGTTCGGGCAGATATCACCAAGCCAGTTCCGAACGCCAGAGGCAGCGTTCGCAAGCGCGCTATCGTCAACTCCAGCCAGTTCAGACCGATAAATGACTCGTATCTCTTCTGATACCCGGTCAAGTTCATTATTAAGGGCAGAGAGTGTGTCTCCAGTCATAAGCGCCGAACCATAGGTCAAGGCAAGTTCCTTAAGCAGTAACCGCTGCACGTAATCCACATTGGGTTCTTTAATAAGTTCATGCCCATTATTTAAAAAATAACACATCCTGGGACATTTGAGATAGGCCGTTATGTCTGAAACCCTTATCATGGGCGAGACATTGTCTCTGCCATTTAAAAATTTTGCCTTTTAATTTATTCAGGATAGCAGGAAAAAAATAAAAAAAAGATGGATGCTTCTTCTATTCCTTTCCAAAGAAGCTTCTCATCATTGGATGCATTTCCATCATCTGCTGGCTGGCGATATCCTCATACAGCCTGTACATAATACTCACGGTCAACAGCAATCCAGTTCCGCCCGCCCCTCCAATCGTACCCATAAGGCTTGCAAGAAGCGTGAGAAAACCAATGAAAGCGCCGCCAATGATCGTCACCTTGGGGATATATCGCTGCATTACCCGCTCAAGCGTCCCGCTGCTTCGACGGTAGCCAGGTATCTGCATACCCGACTTCTGTATCTTCTCAGCCACCTTCTTTGCGCCCATACCTGTCGTTTCGATCCAGAAGAGAGCGAAGATGATACCTCCACCTATCAGCATGAAAGCGTCAGTCAATACGTGCAGCACGATCTGCCAGACTTCAGGCGGCGTTGCTGCAACACTTGTGAATTGTGACTCAACAAGAGATGGTATCCAGTCGCTGGGACTATTGATAGGAGCGAGATAATACATAGGTCCGCTAACAGGGATTCCCTGTTTGTATTCTCCCAGTATCGTAATACCTTTACTTGAAAGGAGAAGTCCTATCATCTGGATATTTGCCTGCAGCGCCCTCACAAGGATCATGGGAAGAACACTTGCGTAGATAAGCTTCACCGGGAATCGTCCGCGTGCGCCGCGCACCGCAGCATGTGCCAGCGGTATCTCGATGCGCGTGCTTTCCACAAACACCACCATCAGATAGATTACAACTGTGCTGACAAGAGCCAGAATGCCGCCCTGGATAAGCATATACTGCATCCCATCTGCTGTCGCGAGGTAATCCAGCCCTGGAATGGGAGAGTCCGGACCTGCAAGATATATCCATTTAGGGATAAGTCCTATCGGCAGCCCTGTCTCATCACCTTTCCAGTTGAAGATACCAGTAACTATCTGCTGGGACACACCAGCGATAATGAACAATCCCACACCTGAACCTATGCCCCATTTAGAAACGATCTCATCCATATAAAGGATAAGAGTACCTCCGATGCATATCTGGATGAATAGCAGTATAGTGATATAACTCGTAGGGACGCCGAGCATTGCAGCAAGCCCCGCATCGGGAAGCATGTAACCACCGAGAATCTGCGGCAGCGCTTCCAGAACTATCATCACGAATACAAGAAGTTTCTGCAACCCCTGGAAAATAGCCTGCTGATGCGGGTCGCTCAAATCCATTTTTATTACGCCTGCTCCAACAAGCAACTGCAGTACGATAGAAGCAGTAACAATAGGCCCTATACCAAGCACCATGAGCGAACCTGACGCGCCTGCAAAGAACGCCCGGTATAGTTCGAACAGGTCTATTGAGTTCTTATCAAGCCCGAACAAAGGTATGTTCGCCAGGACAAAATACAGCACAAGGATACCAAGCGTCCAGCCCAGTTTCTTCTTGAAATGTACGTGTCCTTCAGGTCGTTTAACAGCAGGTAATCTGTTCAATAGGGGTGCGAGACTTTCGAAAGCCATATTGTTTACTCAGTAGTTGTCTTTTCAGATAACACTATCGCATTTCCTTTTGCGTCCTCTATTTTCTGTTTGGCAACAGAGGAGAACTCAGACGCTGTAATGAAAAGGGATTTTGATACAATTCCGGTTCCAAGCACTTTCTCAATGCCGAGTTTTGCCAGGTTGATATGATACGCATTCCCTTTTTTTTCAGCGAGCTTGTCTGCCACAAGCTGTTCAATGGCTTCATCGAGTTCACCGATGTTGACAATGACCTTATCGCTTGCAGTACACAGGGGTCTCTTGAAACCGTGCTTTCCAAAGCTCAAGCCCCGCTGCATTGACCTTACGAAGTGATGCTTGCATGTGCCTGCATTCCCGCGTCCTCCACGGCTTCCTCCACCACGTCTGTTCTTGTGAGTCCCGCCGCCGAACGATCTCTTTCCGCGGAATTTCTTTGTTTTTTGCTTGCTCATGATTGTTACCTCATCTTGTTGATCAGTGAATTAATTTCAGCGCCGTGGAATCCGAGGGATCCTCCTTCGAGAGTATTTCTCTTAGTGCCCCTGAGCCCTTTTCTTGCCGGATGCAGCCTGAAAACCGGTTTTAGTTTCGGAACATCATCGATCGAAGCTGTTCCTTCACATATTGCTTTTGCCAGTTCATCGATAGACTTGAATTTTGTGTTCTTGCTCAGGTATTCTTCTGTGAGAGCTTTCCTGCCTTCCAGTTTTCCCCTGTTCTTCAGTATCAGTGCAAGGGTTTCAGGATTGATGTTCCCCCATGCGATATAATCTTTTGCTTTGCGAATCATGCCCTGATAATTGTCTGTTTCAGGTACCAGTACACAGTGGTTAATCCTGTCAAGTCTCAACATTTGAAGAGTATCCTTGATATCCTGCCTTGTCTTCACGCCACCTCTGAGTCTTACTAAAGCGTACATTATTTCACCTTCATAGTAGTGGTCCTTATAAGAGCATTATATGTCGCTCGTGCAAAGTTAAGGGTCGTCCTTGTCTCTCCGGTCGCCCGCGCCCAGACATCTTTTATGCCTGCTATCTCAAGCACCTTCTTGGCAGTTCCGCCTGAAGCAAGGCCCAGTCCCCGCGGTGCTGGTATAAGTTCTACTGTCACGCTTCCGACTTTTCCCTCAACCGTGAATGGCACAGTATGTCCGAGACCGCAGCCGCATTCCCATGAACCGCATCCTCTCTTTATAGCTTTGACATTCATCTTAGCTGTATCTATCGCCTTTTTTATAGCGATACCTACCTGAACGTCCTTGCCTTCACCGATCCCGATGAAACCATCGCCGTTGCCAACTATTACCGTGGCTCTGAATTTCACTCTTCTTCCAGAGTCAGTCATTCTCTGTACCATGTTTATATCAAGAACTTCATCTCTTATTTCCGGTATCAGTGCATCCACGATCTTTGATTCCCTGATTGGAAGTCCGGATTCTAGAGCTTCACTCATGGTCGTCACCTGCCCTTCTTTGACAAGTTTACCGAGCCTTGTTTGAGGCACCCATTCTACTTCATAATCTTTGAATTCTCTATCTCTCATATTATTCACCTGAATTCGCTCTGGATCTTCTGCTTCGCAGATTCAAACTGCACTGATATGTCTGATTTTCTGTGTTTATCAATGCTTTTTCCAGTGATCCTTTCTTCACTTGGGAATATCTCAGGATCATGAGGGATTAGAATACCTGAATCTACCGCTCCTTTAAGAGCTGCAAAAACCCGTCCGCCTTTTGTGGCGTGATATTTTCCAAGGTCAAGTATAGCCTCTACATGTCCATTTTTCTTTGCCCTGAAACCTAGCAGTAATCCTGTAAGGTAAGCAGATGGCAGGTTCCCTGTCCCGCCGGAATATCCATATTTCTTCAATTCAACGGTATTTGCAGAAACCAGTGTAGCATCGCCTTCTTTTCCAGGTATTACCAGTTGTACGTTCATATTTTTCAGGCTTTTTCTCACTACAAGCCTTGGTTTTCTGGAAATTACCAGCTGCTTTCTTGCCCTGTAATCTGTTTTTCCCGATCTGACTCGTCTAAACTGGACCTTGTATCTTGCTCCTGTCGCCATGATCAGACCCCCTTTACTTTGGTTTGTTCAATGTGAGTTTTAAGGTGCGCCCTGCTCCTGTATTCTCCACCTTTGGCTTTACGGTACAGTTTCCTGTACGTGGAAGTATCAATGCTCTTGTTATCCCGTAACTCGCAAAGCAAACTGCGTAGTGCACGTATCTTCTTCATCCATTGTTCCTTCTTTGGCCTTCGCGCACCCTTAGCTCCGCTTCTTGAACCTTGTCCTTTCCTGTGTCCGTATTCGCGTGTTTCATCGACCTTGCGGGCACGTCCTCGGCTAACTCCTTTGATAGCTCTTTTTCCAACTTTGCCTTCTTCGATCAATTTGCGAATATCCTCGCGCGTCAGGGCAGCAGCAATGTCCTTTGAAGCTTCGGGTTCCATCCAGACCCTGTTAACTCCAATATCCATTACTTCTGCTACCAATCGTCTCTGGTTTGCAAGATCTGTCATGTTAATTTCCCCTCCGTGTGGGATTCAATATTTTAAGTCCAAGTTCAGCAGCCTTTTTCTCAATCAGGTAACGCTTTCTTGCGCCCACGGTATGGGCGATCATGCCTGCCATTTTTTCCACGTTCAGGGAATCAAGGTCTTTCGGGTTTTTGACAACAACTTCTTTAAACCCGGAAGGATGAAGTCCCCTGACGAGCGCCGGACTGCCGAAACCCCTTTCAACCCTGGGGCATTTTCCTTTATGGCTGTACCTTGACTTATTATGAATGCCGTCAGGTCTTTTCCATTTGTCTTCAAGTTTCTTTTTCTTGTGAGAATCTGTCTGCAAAAAGTGCGGCTTCTTGCTTTTTTGGTACTTTCTGACATCAAGAAGTCTCTTTGTCTCATCATCCATTTTTATAAGGATATTCGGAGATTCTATGATAGCTACGGTTTTTTCCTCTACTTCCGGTTCTACATCGCCAGCAGATTTCTTGATCTTTTCAGCAAGTTTTTCTCCAATACCTTTGATAGCTGATATTTCATCTACATCTGCTTTCTGTATTGATCCTATTGTCTCATAACCGGCATCGTAGAGTAATTTTGCCTTGGCTTTTCCAACCCCATCAAGGGTCGTGAGCTGTTTTATTGCATCTTCTTCCATGTTTTCACGTCCCCTGTTCCACAAGGTAAACTCCGTCCTGGAACACCCTGGGATCGAATCTCTTTATCTTTGTGGCCTGACGGATATTGGCTGCGGTCTGCCCGACATCTTCTTTATTAATGCCGGTAATGATCACATGGTCACCTTTTATAGTGACTTTTGAGCTGCCTTTGATACTGGCTTTTCTTGATTTCTTTTCACCAAGGAAATTATTGATCATTACTTTATTTTCCTCTGTCTTCAACTGGATCGGGAAATGGGAATATACCACTTTCATCGTATATTCATATCCCTTAGTCACTCCAGTCATCATATTTTTCAAATGGGACTCAAACGTACCCAGCATTGCCAGTTGTTTTCTTCTTGGTATTCCGGTTTCTATAACTAATTTGGAACCATCTTTCTTTATTGTGATCCCAGGATACCACATGTCCCTCTGTATCTGCCCGATAGGGCCTGATATCACTACTTTGATATTGTCAATAGTAATGTTCACGCCTTCCGGGATTTCGATTGTTCTCATATTTTCCATAACAATCACCTAATAAACATAAGCGAGTAACTGCCCACCGATGCCGTTCTCTCTGGCTTCGGAATGGGTTATTACGCCATCCGATGTGGTCAGGATGATCGAACCAAAACCTCTTGCCGGCAGGAATCGTTTTTCCCATTTCTCGAATTCAAGATTCCTGACAGCGTGTCGTGGTCTGATCACTCCACACTTATTGATTTTTCCTCTAAGCTGTACCTTAAATACGCCGGATTTTCCATCGTCAATTAATTCGAATTCACCGATGTATCCGTTATCCTTCATGACTTTCAGCACGCTTCCAATAAGTTTTGAAGCGGGGCTGATAGTACATTCAGGTTTGCCTGTATCTTCGGCATTTTTTATTACTGATAATGCATTTGCAAGTGGATCTATTAACATCAGAATCACCTATGTATACTTCTCAAAGCCCATATCGTATGCAATTTCACGGAAGCACTGCCTGCACAGGTATATGTCGTACTTTCGAACAAGCCCCTGTTTTCTACCGCAGCGTTTGCAGGCATTAGCTCCTCCTCCGAATTTTTTCTTACTTCGTTCCATCTAAACTACCTCCGCACCATATTTTTCTTTGACAAAAGAGATAGCATCTTCTTTGGTCAACCTGTGAGTCCGCGGTATCTTGTGAACTTCGAGTTTTCGTTTGCTTATCCTGTATCCAGCTCTTTTCAGCGCTACGCTAATATCCATCCCGAATATACCTATTGACGGGTCGTATTTCATTCCCGGGAAATCTGTATGTTCTTCTACACCGAATGAAAAATTACCGTTAGCATCGAACTGGGATGCATTGAGCCTGTTCTCGACGATCTTAAAAGCTGTAGTTAAGAAACCAGAAGCCTTACTTCCCCGCAGAGTGACCTTGCATCCTATGGGTTCATGTTTCTTTATCGAGAAAGCCGGGATAGTCTTCTTCGACATTGCCCTGACTGGTTTTTGCTTCACGATCGTCTGGAGCAGTTTTTCTGCGGTAGTCAAACGCTCACCGCTTTCTCCAGTTCCGATATGAACTGTGACCTTATCAATGGAAAGCAATCTCATTGGATTCATTTAAACCACCTTGATCTCAGGCTTTGTTTCGCCTATCACATATACATAACTCTCAATGGTTTCGAATTCGCACTCGTTGGATAACACTACCATGTTCGTCCCTGACCCGCGTACTTTGCGTATCTGCTTTATCGTTCCCATCTCTCCGGAATGTTCGCCTCCGATCACGATGGCAAGATTGCCGACTTTATAGGGTAAATGCTTTGATATCTTCCTGTCAGGTAAAGACAGCAAAACCGTATCAAATGTCTTGTAGTCATTGGATGCCAGAATATTGCTTCCATCATGCAAATTAAGCTGGACAGCTCCTTTTTTCATAATGGTCTTGTCGTTTATCCTGCAGATCTTAGCCACACCAGGTTCTTGTTTATTAAGTTTGAACCTGTTTTTTCCATCCAGCAGGACACAGTATTGCTGATTGATCGCAGGAAGTGAGATTATATCGAATAATCCTGTCATGAATTTATAATCTTTCCTGGGTACGCCGTCTACCAGTATATTTCCTTCATTGATTATTTTCCTGGCTTCCCTGCTGTTAGTCGCAAGCTTTAGCATATCTCTTACAACAATTAGTAATGGAATGCCGGTTTGCATGGAATGACTACCGGCGTTCGCGCCGACTACCCACGCATGTGTCTTTTTTTCTATCGGCCATGAAATTGGAGCCGAAATTCTTCTCTGATGTCTGCCCATTTAATCACCCAAGCGTCTTTTATCTTTAATTTCTAATTTTGTAATCATCACATTCGAGGGATGTACTGGTCGTGGCACCTCGGTACCATCTGATTTAGTCACAGTAACGCCGTCAACGGTAATGGTCATATTAACAAGGTCAACGCTCGCTACTTTTCCTTCTGTGCCCCTGTGGTCGCCCCGTAATAATTTAACGGTGTCGCCCATCCTGACTGGAATGGTTTTTATCTTATGTTTTTCTTTAAGAGCTTCGCTTAGCAAGGCCCCAAGGAATTTATGCCTTAAGTGGAGCGGCGCCTGATATCTATATTTTCTCTGTTTTCTAGGCTGTGTTGAGGTCATGATCATCCACCTACACTATTATCGATGCAGCTGAGGCTATTTTTGAATACCGTTCAGCCGCTTCTCTGGCTACCGGTCCTTTGATCTCTGTTCCTTTCGGCACGCCTTCATCATCTACTATCACGCAGGCATTATCTTCAAATGAAACCCGTAATCCGTCCGGTCTCCTGAATTCTTTTTTCTGGCGAACCACAACGGCCTTGAACATCTGTTTTCTCATTTCAGGCGTCCCTTTCTTAACGCTCACGATGAAGGTATCTCCAATACCTCCGCGTGGGTATCTGTTCTTGACGCCGCGGTATTTCAATACCGAAATTACTTCTACTACCCGCGCTCCTGTATTATCTACAACTTCCATTCGAGTCGCGTTGTTTAAAGCTCGCGGGATCTTTGCTTTCATTCCTTTCATTTTGCCACCTCAATTACAACATACGACTTTGTTTTGGAAAGCGGTCTGCATTCTGCTATCATTACATTATCTCCCTCTTTTGCGTTTAAACAGGGAGGATTATGAGCATGAACCTTGGTTTTTCGTTTTTCATATCGCTCATACTTAACATTCTTTTTCACAAATGCTCTCTGCACTACAACTGTACGGTTCATTTTATCACTGACCACAACTCCGCTGAGCACCTGTCCTCTTACAGGCAGTACTCCATGGAACGGACATTTCGGATCAATGCATTCTTTTGCTGGCTGTTGAACATCCAGCCCGATATCACGTGTCATTATTAATACCTCTGTTATTTCCTGAATTTCTTTCTGAATTTGGTCTGAATTCTATTTTCGGGTTGCGAGAGCAATAATCTTCCATCGACTTTTATGTTAGACGGCAAGTAACGTTTACCGTCATTCGTTCGATGTGAAGATGGGATCGTAAATATAAAAGATGACCCGGATTTGGGGATCATTTTCTCCCGGTCATCTGTTTCCACTTTAAACATGTTCCTTGTTTCATCGACTATGCGCCCCTCTATACCGCAGAGGGAATTGTTCGTACTGTCCACTACTCTGATATCAAGACCTATGAGTTCATGGTGTATGATATTTTGTGGAACAAGTTTCATTATTTTTTAGGCTCCTTTTGTATTGTTTTTATTCGTGCGACTGTTTTTCTGATCTCTCCGATCCTTCCAGGACTCTCAGGGGCGCCTCCTGCCGAAGCAATGGCGCGTTCCCGTATGAGTTCCTGTTTGAGTTTGTCCAGTTCTTCTATCTGTTCAATAGCATTCATTTTCCTGATCTCTTCAGTTCGAAGTATTGCCATCAGTTTTCCTCCGTCTTATGTGTGCGGGAAGCTGGATGCCAGTATTCATATCCTGAATGCTTGTGTTCTTTTACATCGCCATGCATTCTGTCTTCGATATTTCCTTCCAGACCTTCATGTCCTTGATTAGATTCTGAAGGACTTCCAACCTGTTGTTTTGTCTTTTCCTCAGGTTCAGATACAACTGTATCTCTTGGTTTGGGCTCTTGTCTCACTGCAGGGGTTTCAGGTTTACCCTGACCCGGCTTCTTTACAAGATCTGCGATGCCTGCTTCCTTAGATACTTCAGCCTGAGGCTCTGCGCCCTTTACTGTCTTGAACCTGCCCGGAAGTTTGACCGAGGGAGGAACTATCCGCACGCGGCATCCTATAATACCCAGCTTTTTGATCGCGATGGCAAATCCTTTGTCGACAAGTTCCATAGCAGGGTTGCCTGCATGGAGCATATTGCCTGCAACGAATTTCTCTGTCCTTTTTCTCGGACCTGTCAGTTTCCCTGCGATGTCGATCTCGCACCCCAGAGCCCCTGATTCCATGATCCTTCGCAGCATGTTATGACCTGCCTTCCTGAAGTAAAGTCCGCGTTCGATGGCAGACGCAAGCCGCGATGCCATCATCTGCGCGTTCAGTTCAGGTATCCTGACTTCCTGTACATCTATCTGAGGATTATCAATACGGAAAATCGCCTCAAGGTCATGGGTGAGCTTGTGTATGGTCTTTCCGCCTTTTCCGATGATCATGCCGGGTTTTTCGGCGAATATCGTGACCTGTGTTCCCATGGGAGTGCGGTTGATGTTCATCCCGCCGTATCCCGCGCGCTCAAGCTGCTTGCTGAAGTATTCAGCAATTTGCGCCCGATCAAGTCCACTCTTTACGAATTTGCGTTCAACTCCCATTATTGCGCCTCCAGTATCATTTCAACACTGACGGTATCCTGGTTCTTGGGCGTCGCTCTGCCCTGTGCTCTGGGGAATGATCCCCTGAAAGTATGCCCTTTCTTTGTAGCAACGTGGGTTATTTTCAGGTTCTCAGCATCAAGCCCCTTGTACTTCGCATTGTTTTCTGCATTCAGCAATACCTTAAGGAATTCCTTTGCGGCTTTCTGCGGATACCTGCCTGTGCACATCCCTCTCTTGTGAGGGGTGTCCCTGACATATCTCTTATAGGGAACTGCCTGTTTCAGCACAACTACATTTTCAAGGAAGCCTCTTGCAATATTCACCTTCATACCTTTTATCGCGGATGATATCTCATGCGCTTGTTTTCTTGATATATGAAGTTCCTTACCTATCGCTTTTGAGGTCTTTTCAGGATCGGATTTTGTCGAATAATTTAATTTCATGTGGATCACTTCAATGGAATGAACTTGCTTGATCTTGTTGCGCCTATGCCTGCCGCACCGTGTGAAACTTTCTTTCGCGTGAGTACGTACTCTCCGAAATAATGACCTACCATTTCGGGCATTATTTCTACAGGGGTGAATTCCTTGCCGCTATGTATGGCGATCTTCATCCCGATCATCTCGGGAAGAACTATCATATCGCGCAGGTGCGTCCTGATGTTCGGGTCTTTGATCTTGACCTTGTGCATCAACTTCTTGTGCTCTTCGGATAATCCGCGCTGTATCGTCCTTCGCTGTCTTGATGGTACAAGCAGCGCGAACTCGTCCAGGCTTAACTTCCGCAGGTCATCCATGGATTTTCCACGGAATGTGAATTCGCCTTTCCTTTTTGGTAATTTTGATGATATCTTCTTTGCCATGGATTACTCACTTCCTTCCTGTGCGCCTTGCTGCGATAGACCCGACCTTTCTGCCGGGTGGTGTGCCGCGCGCTACGGTCTTTGGCCTGCCACAATGCTGCTGGCCGCCGCCACCGAATGGATGGTCAACCACGTTCATTGCCACGCCTCTTGACGTTGGCCATTTGGTTGCTCTTACCTTCATCCTGTGGAATTTTTTGCCTGCTTTACAGAACGGCTTCTCAGTTCGTCCGCCTCCTGCCACCACACCAATTACGGCTCTACACTTTGGGTTGAGCCGTTTGATCTTACCGCTGGGCAACTGTACAATGGTCTTTCCCACGTCATGCGCTATGAGTATCCCATACATGCCAGAAGCCCGCGCGAATTTTCCGCCGTCTCCTGGCTGTGATTCTATGTTGCATAACGGTATACCTTCCGGTATTTCTGATAACGTCAGTGTGTTTCCAGGTTCAATCGGCACTGATATCCCGCACTGGATGATCTGATCGGTCCGTACTCCTTCCGGCACCAGCATCAACCGCTCTTCTCCATTGCTGAAGGATATCCTTGCAATAGGGGCTGACCGCGCCGTATCGTGTATGATCTCAAGTATCTTTCCAGTAACCACACCTTCGCTGACCTTAAGATGCTCAAGGTTAGCTTTGAATTTATGAGAAGGTGCCCTGTATGTCGGAGAACCCTTTCCCCTGCTTTGAGCTCTAATTCTATGTCCCATATTATCACCCTAAAATAATCCCAATCTTGAGGCTAATTCAGTTGCAGTTTTCGGATCTTCGAATACCACAATGGCTTTTTTCTTTCCTTTTGGCGTCATCATCGTATTTACGCTGAGCACCTTTACTTTGAAGAGAGCCTCGATCTCTTTTTTCACTTTGGTCTTAGTATCATCTACACGAACGATGAACTGGAGCATATTATTCTGCTCTGCCAGCATCGTGGCTTTTTCTGTAACATGCGGATGTATGATCATTTATTTGCCTCCTCAAGCTTTGCTATGGCAGCTTCGGTATAAATGGTCAGGCGTCCGGGAGATGTTCCGGGGGCCAACAGTTCGGCGTTAAGCTTGTCGTGAGTGATGACATCCACGCCTGAAAGATTGCGCGCTGCCCTGAAAATTCCCTTATCCTCAGCTGTTACTATCAGTATGCTCTTTGAACGCTTGTATTTCCTGCCCCTGAGCTTGCCCTTGCCCGCCCTTATCGTCTTGACTTTTGCTCTTTCGATATCGTCCCATACCTGGACAGCTTCCATGAAGGAGATGACATCTTTTGTCTTTGTTAGAGCGGAAAGTTCATCAACCGCTATTAAAGGTAAATGGGCCTGGAACCTGTGTCCCCGCTTTTTAACGAGTTGTGCATTCCCGGTCGCAGCGATCGCTGATTTGATCGCTTTCATGCGCTCTTTGTCGTTGATCTTTTCAGTCCTGTCAGCTTCAGGTTTCGGCGGATGGGCTTCTCTGCCTTTTACAGCCTGGGGTATCCTTGCTGCTTTGCTGCCGTTCCTGAGTCTTGCTACCCTTGAAACGCCCCTGCCAGGACCCCAGCCTTCTGCTGATGTCCTCAGGCCTGCATACATGTGCGGGCCATACGGCTGCTGGCGGTTAGCCTGGGATGCAAGTACTGCTTTCTTGATAAGATCAGGGCGAAGCGGCTCATCAAAGAGTCCGGAATTGATCTTTTTTGTGGATTTTCCTGATAAATCTAGTATATTTACTTCCATTGGATTCACCCCTGCTTGGACTCAAGACTCACATAAGTGAGTTCTGGAGCCGGTAACGTCTTCTTTTGTCTGATAGCGGGTCGCATTCTGACCAGTCTCTTTGCAGGACCAGGTACGCTTCCCTTGATAATTACATAATCATTCCTTAATATGCCGTAGTTCAGGATGCCGCCTTCGGGTGTAACGGTCTTACCGTCCTTACCTATCTGCATTATCCACTTGTTGAACTCTGTCCTCTGGTGATAGCCTGTCTGCCCCATCTGCGGAACTCTCCAGCTCACTCTTGAAGGATGCCACGGACCGAGCGTTCCTACCTCTCGAACGCTGCCTGCTCTTGAATGTTTGTTTTTCTGCAACTGTATGCCCCAGCGTTTTACCGGCCCCTGGGTTCCTTTTCCAGTGGTTATTGCAAGGACATCTATTATATCACCGTTCGTGAAAACATCACTGATATTAACGGATTTACCAAGAAGGGTCTTGGCATATTCAAATCGCGCTTTTAATTCTTTGCCGCCGATGTTATTTTCCATGATCTCGGGTTTTTTCTTGGGGATGCCTGTCACCTTTTCTGGAAGGGTGTACATGATGACTCTAAGATCTTTTGCGATCCCATCCTTGATCAACTGGTCGATCTTGGCAAGAGCTGCCGGAAGGTCGTGCTTCTTTGGAACTGCCATTGCACGATTGAGCTCTTTATCCAATTCAGTTGTCCATGCTTCAGCTATGGCGGCTGCCCCATACGTAGTATTCTTATAAACCCGTATGGCTGCTACCTTCATTGGAGGAGCTTCAAGAATTGTAACTGGTACTGAAATCTCCATGCCTGAAGTCAGGCTGTTTGGAACGTTATCTGTTATTATTACATGAGTCATACCGGCTTTATATCCTGCAAAACCCATGAGCTTCGGGTCCTTTTTCTCCGGCCATGCTCTCACGCGCGGTATTTCGCTTCGTGCTCTTATGCGCGGGCTGTATGCGATCGAACCGCGCCTTGGTCTGTGTGGATGCGACATTTAATTTCTCCTTATACCCCCGAATTAATTCGGTGGTTTTGTTTATTCGGGTGTTTTAAATACACTAATACGATTCTTTTACAAGTTACAGGCAATCAGCCTGCGTATCAGTTCTTCACAAATAGAGTTTGACTTACATGCTTTTCCGGGCATACGTTTCCCGCATTGGCCCTGCAATTCATCAAAACCGACTTTGATCAACTTCAACTTGCGTTATATTAACGCTTCGTACTTTTTCGCTTTAAACGAGTATTAAGTATATAAATGCTTTGGGGATTTTTCTATATTTCCCCTTATCCCGCAGCCTGCATCCTGGCAAGCGTGGCTTTGATGTCAGCGATTTCCCCTCTCAACTCGCTGACCTCATGCATGAACATCTCGCGGAAGTCATCACG
>JAHIFK010000200.1 GCA_018900975.1 Methanobacteriota archaeon | reverse complement strand
GCGTCCTCAAGGGGCGCAACCCTTGACGTATGCCCTCACAGGGCATACATGTGCGCGGAGTCGAGAACCCGCAGGGTTTCGGCATTGATGAACGCAGATACACGATAAATAAAATTAAGTCTATCAGGGAGCTATTATGAAGATACTGCATATTATCCGGAACCCGCACGACAAAACGCCCATCGAGATAGCGAAAGCTCAGGGCAGGGAGCATGATGTGGCGCTTCTCCTGATGCATGATGCAGTGTATATGGACCCGGGAATGAAGGCTTTTGCATGCAAGGATGATGCAGAAGCGAGGAGGGTTACGGCACATGAATGTGTTGGATATGACAGGATCGTTAAGATGATCTTTGAGTACGACAGGGTAGTGTCGTGGTAGGAAGAGGAGAGTATTTTTTTTGTAATTTTTAAATAAATAGCTTTCCGAAAAAGATATTAGTCTGTCATGCACAATATAAAGATGATTTTAAGAGTTTTCAAGGGAAACATGAAATCATACTCAAAAGATGCGCTTGTTGTTTTTGAAGGACTAAAAATCAGAAGACTATGGCATAATGAACAATGGTTTTTTTCAGTGGTTGATGTAATTCAAGCTGTTACAGACAGTGGGAGACCAAGAAAATACTGGTATGATTTGAAAAAAAAGCTTATAGATGAAGGTTTTGAGTTGTCCGATAAAATCGGACAACTGAACGTAGAATCAACAGACGGTAAGAAATACGAAACCGACTGCGCCAACACCGAATCCATGTTCAGGATAATACAATCCATTCCATCCCCAAAAGCCGAGCCTTTCAAAAGATGGCTCGCAAAAGTTGGCTATGAACGCGTGCAAGAGATAGAAGACCATGAACTTACGCAAAAAAGGATGAAAGAGATATATAAATTTAAAGGTTACTCTGATGACTGGATGGAGAAAAGAAGCGGTGAGAATGTCGTTTCTAAGGAGAATTATCTTAATGAACCTGAAATCAAAAAAAAGATCGGGAGTAAGAAGAATCACAAATGAAGAAGAAAGGAATATCTGTACATATTATGGGAAATGCTAACTTCGCATTTAAATTCGCGCGCTCTTTTTACATTTGAGGCGGTGATAACTCATTACCAGTACTCCGGCAATTCTAATCGCAGGCACAGGGAGCAGTGTCGGTAAAACCACTGTAGCCCTTGGTCTTATGGCAGCGCTTCGCAGGAAATTCAAGGTACAGCCATTCAAGGTGGGACCTGATTTCATCGACCCGGGTCACCATACGCATATATGCGGCAGGGCTTCCAGGAACCTTGATAGCTATATCATGGGTGAGAAAGGCGTTGTCGAGACTTTCACTCGCGCATCCTCGGATGCGGACTTCTGCGTGATCGAAGGCGTGATGGGGCTTTACGACGGTCTTGATGCAACTGAGATCGCAAGCACAGCCCATGTCGCCAAGATACTTGACGTGCCTGTTCTGCTCGTTGTCGATGCGCGCGGGGTATCGAGAAGCTTAGCTGCTGTGGTTAAAGGTTTCTCTGAGTTCGATACTGTCAATATCCAGGGGATCATTATCAATAATGCAGGCAGTGAAAGGCATGTGAAGCTTGTCAGGGATTCACTTACCGGCGCCGGGATAAAGATCCCTGTCATTGGGGCGCTCCCGAAAAATAAGGACATTTCCATCCCGTCGCGGCATCTTGGGCTTCATATGGCTTCTGAGAATACCATTAACGTAAAATTACTTTCAGAGTTCATTGAAAAACATATCGACATGGAAACGGTAAATAACATAGCAAATACTTATACTGCTCCGTGTGTTGAACTCAAGGAACCTGAGGAGACCTTCAATGTCAGGGTGGGTATTGCGCAGGACAGCGCATTCTGTTTCTATTATCAGGATTCGCTGGACGCTCTCAAAAGACAGGGAGCAGACATTGTTTTTTTTAGCCCTATGAGCGATGACCTGCCGCAGGTGGACGGGCTGTATCTTGGCGGCGGGTATCCAGAACTCTATGCAAAAGAGCTTGAAACCTCAGGAACGCGGGAGCAGATAAAAAAAGCAGCGGATGACGGCATGCCGATCTACGGGGAATGCGGGTCGCTTATGTATCTGAATGAGACGCTCACGACAGAAAGGACGTACAGGATGGCAGGCATTCTTGGGGCGGGTTCAAGGATGACTGATAAGCTTCAGGGGCTGGGCTATACCGAAGCGCAGGTTGTTTCCGACTCTCCACTTTCGAAAAAAGGAACTATGATCAGGGGTCATGAGTTCCATTATTCGGTTACGGATTGCGACAGGGATGCCAGGTTCGCTTACCGGCTGAGGCGGGGAAAAGGCGTTATCGATGGAAAAGACGGGCTGATGGAGCACAATACACTGGCAAGCTACATGCATACGCATCCTGCGGCTGTTTCTTTTGCTGAATTTTTGCGACTGTGCAGCAGATATAAGGTAAGATAGCCACAGAGGCACGGAGCAATTATTTCTCTGTGTTCTCCGACAGGCTTTTATTTTACATTATCAGTAATAGTATTTCATGAGCTCAAAGGAAATCGTGAAAACAAATAAAGCGCCAGATGCAATAGGGGCTTACTCGCAGGCAGTTAAGATAAACAAAATGGTCTATCTATCAGGTCAGATAGCGATCGATCCGAAGACGCAGCAGTTCGTTGATGGGGATATTGAGATACAGACAAAAATGGTTCTTGATAACCTGAAAGCTGTTGTGGAAGCAGCAGGGAGCAAGCTTGAAAGCGTGGTCAAGACAACGATCTACCTGACGGATATTAATGATTTTTCAAAAGTGAACGAAATATATGCGTCTTTTTTTTCTGCGGGAAAGCCTGCCCGGTCTACCGTATGTGTCGCAGCGCTCCCGAAGAACGCGAAGATAGAAATAGATGCGATAGCGGAGATTATTTGAGATGGGGATTTTGGACCACGATTGACTGTTTGTAACAGGTCAGTTGTTCACAGGAATCTTTCTATAACGCTGCCGCGTGCTTTTTCCCTGATGCGCTCATCCAATGACAGCCCGCCTGCGCCGTTGATCGCAAGGTACAGTAGCGCTATCATGAGCAGAAGTTTTTAATGTGATGATATTACTTTTTTATTTATAACTGGATTATAAGATAGTGTCGTATTTTTTGATATTTTATTTTGATTGTTTCGAACCGTCTTCCTGCAACCCAGGTCTTTATTGAAATAACAGTGCTCACCATAATCGATAAAATAAGGGCTGCAGGCATATTTGCTGAGCTATAAATAATGATAAAAACTGCATTCAAATAAACCAGAAAAGCCGACATTACAATGTTCCTGTTCTTCGCCTCCGGCTTTTTTATCATGAAGAAGATTGCAATAACAGCAAACATCAAAGGAATTACTAATAAAAACTCATCACGAGCTGATATCTTAATAAAAAATTTATTGAAGATTAAAGGAAAGGTTAGTGAAATTGCAGCAATAATCGCTGTTTTCCTGACGCCATAAGCAATTGGGGGAGTATTGGAAAAACCCCTATCTGCTTCAATATGCATAAAGTCTTTTGAAAAACCAATACCCAGCATCAATATCGCAAGAAAAAGACCCAATTTGATCGCTTCAAGAGTTAATTCTGAAGCAAGCGCCCAACCGCCCAGTGTAATGGACATGTAAGCTATTGAGATAGTGAGTGGTCCGGCAGCCCCCTTATCTTTAGTTTTGAATGGCGGTACAGAATAAACATATGTGCATATTAAGGGTACAATTCCAAGGATGAACAATTTTAAGGATCCTGTTGCTAGTACTATAAAGAATAAAAGGAGACCTGAAATAAGGTATTCAACAATAAGAATACTTCTTGCCAGATCTCTTGAAATTATTCCGGATGCAAGTGGTGCATTTGGTCTGCCCATTACATCGCTCTCCGCATCATAGTAGTCGTTGGTGAAATTACCAATGTTCGTAGTAAGCCATGCAAAAGAGGTAAATAAAAAAAAAATTCCCGGGTTAATGCTCCCATTCGCTGCCATGGCTCCGGCAACTACCGTGGGTACAGAAAGCCATGTTGCATGGAAGGGTCGATTCAATTTATAGATATTAATGTAACTCTTGATTAAGCTGATCATAGGGCACCCCGGCGCTAATATTATTTGTTGGTATTTAATTTTTTTGTTATTATGTATCTGTCATAATTAGCACTCGAAATTATGGTTATATCATAATTTTCTTATTAAATAATACTTTATAATGCCAATTATGTTAATTTAATACTTATTAATGCTTTAAAATTAATAATAAGACCTATAATCGGTTTTTTTGTCGGAAAAGCTTATATAATCGGTTATCATTACAACGGATCATTGGGAGTATCAAAAATGACTGAAAATATTCAGGTAGGTTGTGGTAAAGCAGGTCCGATTCATTGCATGGATTATTCCATGTTAAGAAATTCAAATGCAATTGCTGAAAATTATGTTTACTCAAGAGTGACCGAACAACTAAAAGAAACTATTAATAAAAATCATCTCAGACCCAAATTTGCCAGCATAGAATTCTCAGAAGACAGGCGATACTATCATGCCAGATAGAAGAATGATACCCGCGATCGCTGTTAATTCAATGATAATTGGTTCAAGAGATTTTGAAGAAGCTTTTGAATTAGCAGCTTTGGCCGAGAAAGAATTAGGAATAAACACATTTGTAGACTTGCGGAGCCGCCGCAACTCATATACTGATAATGAGAGGTTATGGACATGTGCTCATCAAAATTCTTCGTTCGATATCATAGATGAGCAGTGTATCCAGCGAGCTATTTCACTTGCTATGAAATATGATACATGCATCATTGGAACCAGTGTTTATCTTGGAGTATTCAACCAGCAGGATTTTGAATATGGGAAAATAGTGATAGAAAGAGCAACAAGACTTACACTTGTTGCGCCGCAAAATACCTTGATTGTCAGGATCGTTGGGGGCAGTAAAAAATCTATAGTAAGCGAAAATTGCAAAAGTGTTGTTTTATCCAATCTACATGAACTCGCAAAATATGCTTGCGAGGGCGAAAAGTTCCATGAACAAGAAACCGGATTAAAATCAAAAATTATCCTGGGCATTGAAATTCATCAGGGGCAGTATCCTGAAAACGTAGAAGAAGTCGTTGAAATTTATAAATATCTGGAAAATGTTTCAGAAGAAATTCGCGATCATATTGGGATAATAGAGGATCCAGCCAACAGGTATATTTCAACTTTTGGGAGCTATTTGAGTCCTGCTCTGGCTGCGCAAATAATTAATAGAGTTGGCGGAAAAATAATTTTGTATCACTTGAAGGATGTAAAATTCATTGACAAATGGGAACAAAATAAATCTAAATGCAGGTGGATGGAAGGATTTCAGCAAGTAGGTAATGGCACTATATTTGATTATGATAACAAGATTTTTGAATGGAGATTGCCAGGAGAAGGCGATATTAATTTCCATGAATGTGTAAATGCTGCTCTGGATTTCAGTAGCCCACCACATGGAATTATTGGATTTTCTACCGAACATGTCCCGGCAAGTGAAAATAAGGAAGATGCCTGGAAAATTCTTCTAAAATATGGTAAAATGATCAATAGAACATATTTGAAAAAACAAATAATTATCGGAGTTGAAGCAAGATGAAGGGAGCTATTATTAAGAATTTCGGTGTATTTTTTGAAATGACCAGACCGTATAATCTTTTTGTCCCGGGTGCGGTAGGATTTTGCGGCGCAATTCTGGCGTATGGCGGTTTTCCACCTTTGAACCTGCTTTTGATGGCAACTCTTTTCCCGGCATTATTATGGGCGGCAGGTCAACTTATTAATGATTACCTGAACTATGAAGAGGATTTGATCGGAAAACCATTTCTGCCTCTACCGAGTGGTCGTGTAAGCAAGCAGGAAGTTCTGCTTGTAAGTGTAACGACCTTTTTAATCGTAGTAGTTATCACCGCTTATTATTCTCTGATGGGAGCTGCTTTTGCTCTGATTTTTATCATCGGGACTACGCTCTACTCAGGCGGATTTAAAAAGAAGGGGATATATGGAAATATCCTGTTCGGAGCAATGGTCGCGTCATGCCTGATAATTGGGGCGTCGATATCGGCTGATAAGATATCCGAACTTATATATCTTGTATTAATTGCAATAATAGTCAATCATTCATCTCAAAACTTAGTCGGGACTTTTAAGGATCTCGAGGTCGATGCCAAGACCCATGCAAGTACTGTTATCCAGATTAAAGGGATTCACATTTCCATCCTGTATGCGTTTGTGATTTCAACACTGGCGTTAATTGTGAGTTTAACTCCCTGGTATTTTGGATATCTGAAAGAAAATTATGTTCTGATACCCTTTTGTGCTTACCTTTTCCAAATGAGGGCTCTCGGGCTGTTCTACCATTCCCCATCCGTTAATAACGGGTTTGAAGCATTGAAAATGTACAGGACGGCTACAATCCCATTATACCTTTCGTTCACGGCAGGACTACCAGGTTTCAGTGTTGTAATAACCGGACTGAGTGCTCTTGTTTTCATGGGATTTGCCGAGTTGTTGCAAGAAATGATTACAGAAAAACCCGTAAAAGTAAATATTTAGGAATGATAAAAATGTTTAGTTTACAAAAAATATCTGCATTGCTTGAAATGAGCCGACCGCACGGAATGATTACGCCGCTGTGCGCATGCTATGCCGGTCTATATCTGGCAGGTCAAGGCTCCCCTGGGTTCTTTGATATGTTCGGTGCTTTTGCCATAATCATCCTGGTATGGTTTGGCGGAGTCATACTGAACGACTATTACGACTACCGAGTTGATTCAATTACGGACCGGTATCGTCCAATACCTTCCGGGAGAATTACTCAAAAAGAGGCACTATATGCAGCAATAATTCTTCTCGTTTTAGGATTTACGTCGTCTTTGGTTTACCCAGTCAATTTAATGTTTGTTACAGTTGCTTTAATAATACTGGCGATACTGTATAATTCAAGATTTAAAAAGATGGGATTAATAGGGAGTTTCTCTTTTGGATTGATTGAAGGACTTTCCTTTGCTGTAGGGATTTTCACAATCGGTGGGTTCGATCAACTTACCTTGCTGGTGGTAATATCCATAATATTGCTACATACGAGTGTGAACATAACAGGCGCGATCAAAGATATCGAGGGGGATAAGAAAACAGGGAACCTGACGGTTCCTGTGAAATACGGGATCAATGCCTCAGTAAAAATAATCATGCTGTTATTATTGTCTTCAATCATAGTGGCGCTACTGCCGGGGTTTTTAAACTTGCTTAATCTACGATATCTCCCCTTACTTTTGATAACAGCAATCTGGCTGCTAATCTCTACAATTATAGTAAAAAAGGATTCAAAGCTCGGATACATGGCTTTTGGAATGTACTATATGGGTGCAAGTATCTACTACCTGAATTTCATAACAGGGATTTAAAAGGGGATTATAATGAGATCATCTGTTCAATTCTTGAATGACCTTACCAGAGAAATGGGCCAAAAAAAGGTACGGAGCGATGGCTTCACAGCTTACTGCTATGAATCAGATATCGGAAAATCGGTCAAAAGCAGTCCAATAGCTGTTGTTTTTCCTGAAAACAGCGAAGATGTTGCCACTATATTGAAAACTGCAAACGATTATTGCGTCCCTGTCACGGTTCGGGGTGGAGGCACCACAGTCGGAGGTGAAACAGTTGCAATGGATTCGATCATCATAGACACAAAAAAAATGTGCGAATTTCTGGATATTGATACCTCAGAAAAACTTGTTCACGTAGGGTCAGGTATGACAT
>JAHIFK010000199.1 GCA_018900975.1 Methanobacteriota archaeon | reverse complement strand
AGGAGGCGGTGTATCAGGAGAGAACTTCTCCAATATCGAGATCAAAGAAAAATATGACCGTTTTATTAATAAGGATATCATGACTTCATATTTTTTCAAAAGTACAGACCCGATAATCTATGTTAACATAACCGGAAATATCAATGCCGGGGACATCAATGTTGCAGTTGAAGTGCTCAGGAACACATCTTCGCTTGTAAAAAGCACAGCACCAGATACTGTATATAAAAATGCCAATATCTGGGTTGGAACCTACGGGTTTGCAACACCCACGAACATAAAGCACGCAGAGATAACCTTCAGAGTGCCCATATCCTGGTTGAAATCCAACAGCATTGATCCGGATTCCATAACTATGATGCATTACCAGGGAGCATGGGCATCATTGCCAACAAAAAAGATAAGTGAAACATCTGAATGGATATATTATGAAGCCATTACCACGCGTTTTTCTCCGCATGCCATAACAGGCAAAAAATCTTACGGTGGAAGCTATAACTCAATACCACAACCGACCACAATTACAGAATCTCAACAAGCAGAAAAACAAATAAGCACTGCTGGAAATGAGGTAGAGACGCCTGGAAATCTAAGTAAATACCTCGTTGTTGGTATACTAATAGGGTATAGTATTAAATGCCACTTTAATTTATCACAAGAGAAAACAAAAAGAAAAGGATGTTTTCACTTAAGCGCAATTCGATCTATCAGGATTTCTGTTGAATAAGGTCAAGCAGGTGTTTACCGCTTGTAAGAACATTATGCATGTATCGCTCCTGCTTTTCATTAAGATCCCCTGGTGTTTTTATCTTCATCAGTTCTGAGAAACCTATAATGGAGTTCAATGAGATACGCAACTCACGGTCAATGTTCGCAACAAAGTATGGTTTATTTTTACTGGCAGGCAATATATTGCCTGAGATCTTTCTTTCAATGCCCCTGTTGCCAATAATCTCTATTCCATGGTCTTTAATAATAAATGGGTGAGGCATTTCATTAACCTTTGTCAGTCTCATTTTCTGTATCTTGATATTGGATGTCGGGTAGGTATCCAACTCATTTTTCTGTTTTTTATCAAACAAGATAATTCCGTCCCCCATAAAATCAAATTCGTCAAATTCCCCTGCGCTGCGACCAGTCTTCTTTTCAGTTATAGCCAGACAGGTTATTTTCTTTTCCTTTATCTCTTTCAGGATATTTCGCCATTGGGGGGATCTTCTGAAGTCGCTTACATCAGAAAAGATATTTAATGAATCAAAGACTATCCTTTTTGGCTTGAATATATCAATGATCTCGATTATCTCCTCGGTTGAAAACCTGCTGAAACCGAATATCTCAAGATAACCCTTATCTATATATTCTCCAATGTTCCACCCAAACCGGATAGTCTGCTTTATAAGCTGTTCTGTCATCTCCTCGAATGAGAAAAAAATACATCGTTCATTATTTCTTATCCCTTCCATCAGAAATTGCAGTGAAAAAGTGGTCTTACCAGTCCCGGGTGACCCTGTTACAATTGTCACAAAGCCTTCAGGTATGCCTCCCTCGATTAGCCCATCAACGCCCGGGACCCCGGTATTCACTCTTTTTATAATTCTGTTGATGCTTTGAGTGTCAACTTTTTCTTTAAAGCGGAGTTTGTCCATTCCCATAAGAGCGCGTTCAAGCACCGTGTTCTTTGAACCGAGTTCTATCTCATAGCGTTCAAGTATCCTCATTGCGTCAGTACTGAGGGTTGTGTGTATGGGGTGTTTAGAGTTCATATTATCTCCTCGGATAGATTTTAGTAAAAAAGTCAAAAATAATTAAACAGCAATATTCATATGCGTTGATTCGTGGTTATTCATGGTCATAATTATACTATTTAAGGTCATAATATATGTATATTGTCATTTAAATGAGCATGATCCTGATTAATATGTACATAATAAACATGATAGTTAGTTAAATTATCGTCATTTTATTTTATCTAGTGGAATTAATGCATACATCAAGCTTCCAACCCAAGTTTTAAATAAAGATAATTCAATTTCAAGGTCATGAAATGCCTGGTAACCGGCGGCGCCGGATTTATTGGTTCGCACATAGTCCGTCGTTTTCTTGACTCAGGACATGAGGTTGTATGTCTGGATAATTTCGACCCGACGTATGCCATCGAAACCAAAAAAGCTAATATTGCTCCTTTTTTTGAATTTGACAATTTCGAATTTGTTGAAGGAGATATCCTGGACAGGGAACTTGTGAACAAGATAACTTCGGACATCGAATACATTTTTCATGAAGCAGCCCTTATCTCAGTCGTGGAAAGCATGAACGATCCGCAAAAAACAATAGAGATCAATACGATCGGGACCCTGAACATTCTAGACGCCGGAAGAAGAAACAATGTCAAAAAAGTCGTTTTGGCATCATCAGCAGCAGTATATGGGGATTCACCGGTTTCCAAAAAAAAGGAAGATATGACCCCACAACCAAAGTCCCCTTATGCCATATCCAAGCTTGACTGTGAATATGCCGCCAGGATCTATTACGAAGAGTACGGATTGAAAACAACTTCACTGCGGTATTTCAATGTTTACGGACCAGGACAGGATGTTACTTCACCTTATGCATCAGTGATGCCGATTTTCATAAGGAAAGCGTTGAGAAATGAGGATTTGATCATATACGGCGATGGATCGCAAACACGTGATTTCATATTCGTAAAGGATATTGTCCATGCAAATGAACTTGTCATGTCAAAGGGGGAAGGTATGACATTTAACGTGGCAAGCGGTACTGCTTCGTCAATAAATGAACTGGCAGATAAGATAATCAAATTGACGGACTCAAACTCGAATATTGTGTACAGGGAACCCAGGAGAGGCGATATTTTGCATAGTCTCGCTGATATCAGTAAGATAAAGAATATCGGGTTTAAAATAAGATATGACCTTGAAAAAGGTCTTGAAGAAACAATAAAATATTTTACCTGAAATACATACACAAAATTACTACCTGCTTCTTGATGTATCTTTTTAAATTCAGTAACCTTTACATATATCAGAAACATTAAGAACATTATATGAGGTGTTATACTGAAACAGCGACAGAAATCCGATCAAGTACCTGAGGAATTCACAAGGGTCAGAATACCCCAAAAAAGCGCCAACGAGGTGCTAGCTACAGTTGAATCCCTTTTGGGGGCTAACAAAATAAGGGTCAGGTGCATGGACGGTGTCGTTAGGCTTGCTCGCATTCCAGGGAAGATCAAGAAGAGGATCTGGATGATGGAAGGGGATATCGTTATTGTCGTACCATGGTCTTTCCAGAACGAAAAAGCTGATATCGTCTGGAAATACAGTGGTCCGCAGGTGAACTGGTTGCAGCGGAAGGGATTATTAAAGAGTTAAGTGGACTGTATGGTAAGTGACGGCAAAATTCGCAGGATGGATGAAAAAGTCGACGAATTCCGGATGCGAATAAAGGATTCCAGCCAGAGAGCGGTATTTAGTGATGTATTTGATGATGCGACTCTGATGGCTCTCTATGGTCTTGCGAAAAAAGGTTATATAGATGCCATGGGGGGTTCGGTAAGCACAGGAAAGGAGGCAAATGTTTTCCATGCTATCTCAAAAGAATATGGAGAGATCGCAGTCAAGATATTCATGATGTCGACTGCGAATTTCAATGCCATGAAAGAGTACATTCTGGGAGACCCGCGCTTTATGGGAATAAAACATGCAAAAAAAGATATCATACTTGCATGGGCGAAAAAAGAGTTCAAGAACTTAAAACGCGCAAAAGAAGCAGGTGTGCGCGTGCCTGAGCCGTATGTCGTGAAACGCAATATCCTGCTAATGGAATTCATGGGGAATGATGGCGTAGCCATGCCCCAATTAAAAGATGTGATATTATCGCAGGATGATGCAGAGCGTATCTTTAAAAAGATCCTTGAATATATGAACCTGCTATATTGGAAGGCAGAACTCGTCCATGCTGATCTTTCCGAGTACAACATCCTGGTGGACTTGAATGACATGTCGCCTGTGATAATAGACATGGGTCAATCCGTTACAACAGAACATTTTAACGCAGAAACGTTCTTGATACGTGATGTCAATAATATAGCCCGGTATTTCAATAAACTAAATCTAAGAATTAACGAAGAAGAAATGATGACAATGATCAAGGAGAGAGAAAAATGAATGAGCATATTAAAATACCGCTTGAAAGGGTCGCGGTCTTAGTAGGACCCAAGGGCAGCGTCAAGGCCCTCATTGAAGAGGGATCGACCGCCCAACTGAATATAGATAGCAGTACAGGGAGTGTAGAGATCATGGAGCCAAAAGACCCGATAAAGGGGCTGCGTGCCAGAGAGATCGTCCAAGCTATTGCGCGGGGTTTCAGTCCTGAGAAAGCCCTGAAGCTGCTGGATGATGATTTCCTGATGTTTGAGACCATTGACATGTCAAATCTTGCAAGGACTGAAAAAGATATGCAGAGGTTAAAAGGACGCATCATCGGCAGGGAAGGGAAGACTCGCGAGGTATTTGAGGCTATGACAGGAGCGCGCATCTCAGTCTATGGAAAGACCGTTTCACTGATAGGGTATCCTGAACAGAATTCTGTGGCAAGGACAGGTATCGATATGCTTTTAAAGGGTTCGACGCACGGTCCAGTGTACAAGTTCCTTGAGAAAAAGAAAACTGACCTGAGAAATGTGAAGATGGGATTTTGAATTATTTTAAAACATTGCTGGCTGCTTCAACGCCTGGCCCCATCTTCTTAACCACATCGTTCTTGTGCAGCACTAACTCAACGACCTGGATCGTGCTCAATATGTCAAGTTTGCTGATGTTGCCCATGCTGCCTATCCTGAAGATCTTACCTTCAAGCGGCCCCTGACCGCCAGACACCTGAATTCCAAGTTCCTTTATCCCTCCGCGTAGTTTCTTGTCGTCAATGCCTGTGGGAATTTTCATGGCTGTAACCGTGTTGGAATACGCGCAGTATTTGTTCAACTGCGGGAACATATCTATATTCATCGCGCCCGCTGCAGCGCGAATAGCTTCCGCGAACTTTGCATGGCGCTTGATGCGCGCATCAAGCCCTTCTTCCTTCACGATTTTCAGCGCCTCATGGAGTGCAAAGAATAGCGGCACTGCCGGAGTATAGGGGGTCTCTGGACTTTCCTTATTTGCTGATTTCCTGTAGGCCTTGAGGTCCATGTAATAGGGAGGTTTCTCAACTATTGCATCCCACGCTTTTTTGCTAACCGAGATGGCTGACAGACCGGGCGGGGCGCCGATGCACTTCTGCGATCCGACAACAGCAAGATCAACGCCCCATTTGTCCACCTGGACATCATCCCCGCCAATTGTGGTCACGCCGTCCATGATGAAAAGCGCCCCGTATTTTTTCGCCAGTTCGCCAACCTCTTTTGCCGGGTTCTTGATGCCAACAGAAGTATCATTATGCACGAGGGTCACTGCTTTAGCGCCTTGTGCAAGCGCATTTTCGACCTGATCTAACTCAATGGATTCTCCTTTTGTCCAGTCGAACTTGACAGACCTGACCTTTCCGTAGCGCTCGCCAATTTCCCTGAACCGTTCTCCGAATTTCCCGTTCTCAATGGTGACAAGGGTATCATTCTCTCCGATGACGTTACTGACAGCAGCTTCCATGGCGCAGCTTCCAGAACCGCTTATAACGTACATGTCGTTCTTTGTGCCGAAAAGCTCCTGAAGTGTTGTTCTGCATTCGCTGTACATGCTCCCAAAATCCTTGCTTCTGTGACCGATTATGGGTTTTGACATGGCGCGAAGTATTCTGGGTGCTACCGGCACAGGACCGGGTATCATAAGAAGTGTGTTTTCGAGGTTCATAAGATTCTCCTGAAATTTAAATTTAATAACTTTTGGGCTAATACAACTAACTTTTATGTATATTTTATGTAATAACTGTGGTTATGAAGGATAAAATTCCTTGCGAAATGATCACCGATTTGAAAATCGTCATATTCGATATACAAAGAAATATATAAGAACAGAGACAATATTACTCTTGTCGAAGGTAAACTATGTCAATTCTTGATGTAACGGAAGAGCAGATATTTCACACGCTCGGTAAAGGAAGAGACCCAAATTATAAGCAAATAGAGAAAGTCAGGCCTGTAATGCCTGTCATTAAAAAAACTTACACCCCAACGCAGCCAGTAAAAGCCCAGGCTGTCCAGGAATCTGTGAAACTGGTCCCTTCACCTGAGGTTGAAGAGTCTATAAATAAACTCACTAATGAACTGTCATATTTAAACAAAAGCGTAGGCGGGATACAGACAATGATAAAGTTGTATATTTTCCTTTTTGCGCTTACCCTTATAATATTTGTCGGACTGCTGGGATTGTATATAAAATATTACAAACCACTATAATCCAGCCATTTGACCGATATTTTATTGTACTGGCATTCTTAAGTTGAGGCTATGAAATACATCGTACTTGTAGGTGACGGGATGGCGGACTATCCCCTCCCGGAACTTGGCAACCTCACGCCTCTTCAGGCTGCGAATACTCCGAATATGGATTTTATTGCAAAACACGGGAGGAATGGAACAGCTCAGACCGTGCCGGACAGCATGCCGCCTGGGAGCGATGTTGCAAACCTTTCCATAATGGGTTACGACCCGGCGCAGTATTATTCAGGCCGGGGACCTCTTGAAGCCGCAAGTATCGGCGTACCTCTTGCAAAAGATGACATAGCCTTCAGGTGCAATCTCATAACAGAAAAGGACGGGCTGCTGGTGGATTACAGCGCTGGGCACATATCAAGTGAGGAAGCCAGGATCCTTATTGAAGCTGTAGATTCTGAACTTGCAAAGGATTTCAGGTTCCACGCAGGCGTGAGCTACAGGCATCTGCTGATCATGAAGCAGGGAGAAAAAGCAATATGCACACCACCTCATGATGTTGTGGGGCAGTCGGTGGATGATGTCCTTCCGCGCGGAGAGGATTCCGATATGCTGATCGACCTTATTAGGTCATCAAAACCAATTCTTGAGAAGCATGAAATAAATATGGATCGAAGGAAAAACGGGAAGAATATCGCGAACCTTATCTGGCCGTGGGGGCAGGGAAAAGCGCTTGAAATGCCGAGTTTCAGGGAATTATTTGGCGTAACAGGTTCGGTAATATCTGCTGTAGACCTGCTCAAGGGGATCGCTAAATCAGCAGGTCTTGATGTCATTGAAGTTCCCGGCGCGACAGGCTATCTTGATACCAACTTCTCAGGCAAGGCTGCTTATGCGCTTGACTCGCTAAAAGAGCGGGATTTCGTTTTTGTCCATGTTGAGGCGCCTGATGAGGCTGGACACATGGGTGATTTGGAGGCGAAGATGAAAGCCATCGAGGATTTTGATGAGAAAGTTGTGGGAGGGATGCTGAACGAGCTCGGAGGATACGGAGAATTCAGGATACTGGTGCTGCCTGACCATCCAACGCCAATTCCATTAAAGACACATACCCGGGACCCGGTTCCTTTTGCGCTATATTCTTCCACAGAGAAAGCAGATTATGTGGAGAGGTTTGATGAGTTCTCGGCAAAGGAAGGAGTATTCGGGCTTGTGGAAGGGCACAGGCTGATGGGGATGCTGACGAAAAATGATATAAAGGGTATTAAAGAAAAAGGAACCGCAGATAAGCGTACTATTAACACTTTCGATCAACATCATCTTTTACGGCGCTGGGGTTGCGACCCCAGACCCCGGTGAGGCGCCGCCTATGGCGGGGTTTAATTTTCGGTCCCTGGTTGCATGACATCAATAGCTACAGATGAGTTCACTGTTGTCTTCTACTATTTGCTTTCACCAAGCCAACAGAAATCCATACAAACACAAAGTAAAACAAATAAGATAGTATCCACTATCCGTTTGTTTGGTCTGTTCCCGTTCAATAGCCTAAAATTAATTCGTTTGCGGTTGATATTCCTT
>JAHIFK010000016.1 GCA_018900975.1 Methanobacteriota archaeon | reverse complement strand
TGAACCCATGGTTTATTCACCTTTAGAATTTGAAACTATGAAAAAAGAGAAAAGAAATTTTATAATGACCATTGAAGAGGAGGGCATCGAAATTTATGATGAAAGAAAATAATTCGTTTAATAAAAATTTAACTTATACAAATTTGAGCTGATATACCATGACAGAAAAAGAACCCAAAGACCCCCAGCAGAAACTTGTAATTGAGAAGATCTCACCGGTCCTTATCGAGGATGAGATGAAGCGCTCCTACATAGACTACGCAATGAGCGTTATCGTGGGGCGCGCGCTGCCTGACGTGAGAGACGGTCTCAAGCCTGTTCACCGCCGCATCATTTACGCCATGAACGAGCAGGGAATGACCTATGATAAGCCCTACAAGAAATCCGCAAGAATAGTGGGAGATGTTCTTGGTAAGTATCATCCGCACGGTGATATAGCTGTTTACGATTCACTTGTCAGGATGGTACAGGATTTTTCGCTGCGATATCCTTTGATAGATGGGCAAGGGAATTTCGGCAGTATTGATGGAGATTCAGCCGCTGCAATGCGATATACTGAGGTCAGGCTTGGAAAGATATCCGAAGAAATTTTCGGAGATATCGATAAGGAGACCGTTGATTTCGTACCAAACTACGACGATTCATTAAAAGAGCCTTCAGTAATGCCATGCAAGCTCCCCAATTTGCTAATCAATGGCTCCACAGGTATTGCAGTGGGCATGGCGACAAACATGCCGCCGCATAACCTTGGCGAAGTAATAGATGGTATAACAATGGTCATTGACAGACCCGAGGTTGGATTGAACGACCTTTTGACCGTTGTAAAGGGGCCTGATTTTCCCACAGCCGGTTTTATCTATGGGCGTCAGGGAATATTAGATGCCTTTTCGACAGGCAGGGGCTCTATAAAGATGCGCGCCCGCGCTAATATCGAGGATATAAAGGGTAAAGAACAAATAATAGTCACAGAACTTCCTTATCAGGTGAACAAGGCAAAGCTCATCGAAAATATCGCTGGTCTTGTGAGGGATAAGAAGATTGCCGGGATAACCGATCTGAGAGACGAATCAGACAAAGATGGTATCCGTATCGTAATGGAGATCTCCAGGCAGGCACAGGCCAATATCATCCTGAACCAGCTTTATTCGCATACTCAGCTTGAGGACTCGTTCGGAGTTATCAATCTTGCGCTGGTGGATGGGCAGCCGCGTCTTCTTACACTTAAAGACCTGATGGTCAATTACATAAACCACAGGAAGCAGGTCATAATAAGGCGAACCCAGTTCGAACTCAGGAAGGCCGAGCAGCGGGCTCATATACTCGAGGGCCTGATAATTGCGCTGGATCATATCGATGAAGTAATAAAACTCATAAGAGCCTCAAAGACGCCTGATGAAGCGCGTGCTGGTCTTGTGGCGACTTTCAGCCTGAGCGAGGAGCAGGCAAAAGCTATCCTTGACATGAAGCTGCAGAGGCTTACCGGGCTTGAGCGCGAGAAGATCGATGCTGAATACAATGAGCTTCTAAATACCATTGCGAGGCTCAAGGAACTTCTAGCAAGCGAAATAAAGATCCTTTCACTTATCAAAACTGAACTGGCAGACATCAGGAGCCGATTTGCGGATAAAAGAAAGACTGAGATCATAGAGAGTACAGGAGATATTTTAACAGAAGATCTTATTCCAAAAGAGGATGTCGTTATCAATATCAGCAATAGCGGATATATCAAGCGCATCACTGTGGACTCATACAGGCAGCAGCATCGCGGCGGAAAAGGTGTTATCGGCATGGAGACCAAGGAAGAGGACTTCGTGAGCGACCTGTTCATAGCTAATACACATAATTACATGCTGTTCTTCACTGACCGGGGCAAAGTGTACTGGCTCAAGGTGTATGGGATACCCACAGCAGGCAGGCAGGCGCGCGGGACTGCGATAGTGAACCTGCTCCAGATAGAACAGGGAGAGATGATAACTGCCTACACCCCAGTTAGTGGATTCGATGAGAAGCACTTCTTATTAATGGTCACAAAGAAAGGTACCGCTAAGAAGACCGCACTGACCGAGTTCTCAAATCCCAGGAAATCAGGCATCATCGCCATTTCGCTTGATGAGGGGGACAAACTCGTATCTGTGAAACTCACTGACGGGACAAAGGATGCGGTCATCGGCACAAAGCACGGGAAAGCCATCCGCTTTAACGAGAACGATGTGAGGTCTATGGGGCGCACAGCCGGAGGCGTCAGAGGGATTAGAATTGTGGGCGAGGACGAAGTAGTGAGCGCGGCTGTTGTTGAAGAGGGCTCGACACTTCTCACGGTCACAGAGAACGGCTATGGGAAGCGCACCAGCTTCGAGGAGTATCGTAGCATGAACCGCGGCGGTCAGGGCGTTATCACCATTGATGTGAGCATCAGGAACGGCAACGTGGTGGATATCAGAACCGTGCACGAAGATGATGAGATCATGGTGACGACCTCCAAAGGCATTGTCATCCGTGTTCCTGTCAACGGTATCAAGGTACAGGGCAGGAATACCCAGGGCGTCAGGATCATGAAAGTGGATGGTGGCGACCGCGTGGTTGGTGTGGCAACGCTTGCGAAGGAAGAGGAGAAAGTGGTGCAGGAGAAGCTGGAGGATGCTTCGCCTGAGGAGAAGAGACCGGAGAACGTCGAGCAGAAGGAGCTGGAAGGGGTGGAGGAAGACAGGAGAGATATGGGCTAAGTAATAAATATGCTTATAGAAGTATAGCGAAGTACTGAAGATTTCATGAACATCAATCTATTTTAAAAAAAATTCAGTCCCTGGTGTCCTGTCAAGGCTAAATTATCAAATGATATCGAGATAATTATAGTTTTCCACAAATCAAAAAAAACGTGATCTATTGTTATGGACGCGGCGCAATTGCGCGCATGCAGGAATTACTATGTTCAGCTTTTGAAAAAATTAGCCGCAGATAAACGCAGATTTAATGCTACGGTTTTTGATAAATAATATCACCAAAACCATATAATCCCACGCGCCGAATCGTTCCCGAAGCAAAAACATATGAGAAACTTAAATACAGG
>JAHIFK010000198.1 GCA_018900975.1 Methanobacteriota archaeon | reverse complement strand
AGCTCAGCGCATCATCCAGATCATACAAAAAAGCCTTCAGCTCTTTCTCCGGGATGCGCGCACCCCCTGCAAAAGGATGACCTCCTCCTGTTCCCCCGTGTTCCGGAGCAATGCGCCGCAGGAGCAAATTAAGGTCAGCCTTACCCTTCCTGAGCCTTATGCTCAGGTCATAAACGTGTTTGTGGCTCCTGTGTTCACATGAAATACCAATCCCGGCATCACCATAAGCAGCAGCGTATATTGCTGCTTTGGACCGGTATCCGTTTATATCTATGACATAGGCAAGGTTCTTCAATTTCACGACTTTCTGCCTGACTGTGAGCTTTATGTCTTCTTCCTTTTTTGACGCGATTAGAGCAGCATCAAGAAGCCCATCTATCCAGGGAGGCGGAATATCCTCAGAAAGGGCTTCCACTATCCTTCTCTTGAAGTCATAATCCCTGCCAGCGTATGTAATCCCCTGTATAAGCACCCCGGCATAAAAATACAGCGTTCTTTTATCCCAGTCTCTCATCCATTTCTTTATGATCTCAGTCTCATTGAAATCCCCCATAGCCCCATATATGGCCACGCTTCTAACATCCCGGTCCAGTTTTTTCTCAAATATGCGGTATGCCTGTTCAGAAGAAGAACAATTGTCGTGGTAGAACCAGGGAGCATTAAACCCCGCCTCTGGAAGCGGGTGATGATCCATAAAAGTAATTTTTGATTCTTCTGATAGTTCATTCAGCCTTTCTTTCAACTGCCTGAAGCTCTTCTCGTCGACAGCGATATCGCATATCACGATGTTTTCATGATCTTCCGTTAGGCTGTTCAATTCACCCAGAAGACCAACCGGGCTTGTGAAAAACACAGTTGATCCCGGAAGTGCGCTTTTAACAATAGCTCCGGCACATATACCATCAGAATCGCCATGAGTAAATATGATCGAACTCATTTGCGCATGAAACCTGCCGCGAATATCAATATGAACACAGCAAATGCAAATTCAAAACCAGGCGTTATAGGAGTAGGGGTCGGTTCGGGTGTGGATGTTGCCTCAGAGGTTCCCTGCGAATTTGTCCCGGGATTTCCCTGTGATGAGGAAGTTCCACCCGTGCTCTGTGACGCCGGATCGGTTGATACAGGTCTAGGTTTACTCGGGTCGATAACCATGATCACAGGTCTATCCGAGCTTTTCACATCACGTACAAAGCCCCTGTATTCCACATTTGTATAATTGGCTATGGCTGAAGGCAACTCATAATCTCCTTCTTTATTCATTCTGATAATGTAACTGAATCCCCATTCCTTAGCTGGTTCAGAAAAATTGAGCTGGGACAACTGACCGCTTACGAGACTTACGCTGTTGGGTAATAAATCTTTTACCTCAGTCTTGGTACCTACATTCCCGATATTATTGATGCTCACAGTCACAGTCACATCCTCGCTAATGTTAACGATTGGTTTGCTTACAGTCTTATTAATTATAAGTCTGGGCCCGTTCACGATCAATTTTATCTTCGAAGAGGAGGCGCTGTATGGTTTATTATTGACTATGAATGTTGCGGAAGAAGCGGGTATCGTCCATCCGTCGATGTTTGCTTCTGTTGGTTTGATAGAGTAGCCCGTACTCCATTCCTCCCCTGGCTTCAGCACAGGGATATCCCATGCAAATGGTATGGGAGATGAGCTTAAAACGAATTTGTCGCTCATGTTATCTGTGATATGTATATTATATATATTATACATCCCGCCGTTAGCCACTATGATCCTTACAGATGCGTAATCCTGTAGATATATGCGGTCCCTGACCGCTTTGCTGATGGAAAAATAATTCTGTTTGGGTGAAACTGTGGGGGATGCGAAACCCGAAGCGTTGTAAGTGAGGTCTTTTACATCATATCCTTTTGCGCTCGCATTCAGATAGTACATTTTTTCATCGATCAGATCTGGAACAACAAGTATGACCTCGAAACTTTTGATTTCATCTTTCAATATTTTGTCGTAATACCTGTGAAGCTGGCTCAATTCTCCTCCCCTGAGTTTCAATTCTCCAATATTGAGGTCAAGATCAACCCTCTTGATAAAGGCAGCACCGGTGTTTTTCAATTCTACCTTTGCTATGATTATCTCAGCATTGTTGGATGAGTACGTGGGCTTATCTGTGGTTACAGTTACTTCAAGTTTAGGGAGAGCCCTTTTCTGGATAGCTACAGTGGCCCATGGGTCGTAATACTCAAGCACCCATCCTCTATCATTTCTTAAAATAAATGCTGGAGTGGATACTTTTACTTCATAATCAGGATCGATATAAGCTTCACTCGTGAGGGTCATGACAAATTCCTTTATCATCACTCCGTTCTTATATATCTCAAGGAAAACCATAGGGTCTACTTCATCTTCAGGAACTATGGCGCCTGAGGGGTAAGTCTTTTTTCCAGGTACCCCTGCAGGGAACTGCACTGCTTTGACCATGTATTCCTCATTGGTCAGTGTTCCACCTTTATGCAGGGTGCCTGTCACGGCGGCAGCCCATTCTATGTCGCTCGGGCTGAAAGTTACCGCAGATGCCTGATTCATAGACAATGTCAATATGATAATAATTAAAACAGCTGTGTACCATCTCATGTCATCACTTATAATAATAATTATGAGAATACAATATATAGTTTACGTATAATAACCGTGAAAATCTAATATCTCCATCCCGGCAAACAGCAGGTTGTGTTTTTTATTTTATACTATAATAATATTCCCCTTCTGACTTCTGCGCCCGGTCAAGACGTGAATCCAGTTTATTAACCCTGGGGCGCTTTGTTTCCTCATCCCGCCTGAATGAAATCCCGATATTCTTAAGGAACCGGTTCATACCATCCCGCATGTTGAACGGACCATGCACGTCGCCTTTTACCATTGGCTTCCCTTCGAAAACAAGAATCCTGTCGCTTAACATATCTATCATGTAGATATCATGGTCTACCACCATCGCTGTGACCTTATTGTTCTCAGCAAAGCGCCTTATGACTTTGGTGGCCAGTACCCTTTGCTCAACATCAAGGTGCGCAGAAGGTTCATCCAAAATATAGAGATCTGCGCTTCGTGAAAGACACGCTGCTATCGCAACGCGCTGGAGTTCTCCACCTGAGAGATCATTCACCTGCTGTTTAAGGAGTCTTTCGAGTTGAAGGGGTTTTAAGATCTCACCCTGGTAAAAACTCGTATCGAACTGTTTTGTGATGGAGCGCAGAAGTTCAGCTACACTAACGGTTTCTTCAGCTTTAATATACTGCGGCTTGTAGGACACTTTTATCTTCATATCAAGCTTTCCTGTATCAGGTTTTATCTCTCCCGCAAGTATCTTGACGAACGTGGATTTACCTATCCCGTTGGGTCCAACTATCCCGATGACTTCGCCTTTCCTGATGTTCCCCCCCTGCGCGACAAGTTCGAATCCCTCATTATATTTTTTCGAGAAATTGCCAAATTCTAAAAGCGGTGAGACTTCCTTTGTTACCTGTGGGGCATGTACCTCAAATTCAATAGCTTCAGTGCGTATCCTGACATTTTCCTCTCGCAGGAATCCCCTGAGGTACTCATTTATACCCAGCCGCACTACTTTTGGATGGGTTATGACGCCAAACCCTCCCGGTGTGCCATAAGCTATGTGCACCATGTCAGCGAGCAGGTCAAGTATTGCCAGGTCATGTTCCACGACCATTACCGCCTTTGTTTCTGCTAGTTCCCTGATTATCTGGGCTGATCTGATACGCTGGTAAATGTCAAGATACGGGCTTATCTCGTCGATGAAATAGAAATCAGCTTCACGCGATATGCATGCTGCAAGCGCCACGCGCTGCAGTTCACCGCCGCTCAGTTCCTGGATGCTGCGATCTATTATACCTTCTATATCAAGTTTCTTGATCAGTTCGTTGAGCACGCCCCGTTCATCGGTCTTTAACAGGAGTTCCATGACCTTACCTTTGAATTTTTTGGGTATCATGTCCACATACTGCGGTTTATGTGAAGTCTTTATATTTTTTTGCGATACGCCTTCCAGGTATTCATGAAGGGTAGAGCCTGCGTAATATTTAAGGATATCATCCCAGCCGATCCTGCCTTTACCAAGGTTGGGTTTCAGCGTCCCGGAAAGTATATTTATCGCCGTGCTTTTACCTATCCCGTTAGGTCCCAGGATGCCTGTGACCTTCCCGGTGGCAGGAACTGGCAGTCCGTACAGTGCAAACCCATTCTTTCCGTAGCGGTGGGTGGGCTCTTCAAGCGCCTCAGGTAGCCCGATAATAATTATTGACTCAAAAGGGCAGCGTTTCACGCATATACCGCATCCTGCGCACAACTCTTCAGAGATTACCGGCTTTCCGTCCTCGCCCACTATAATGGTTTCATCGCCTGTGCGAACCCTCGGGCAGAACTTGATACATTGGAAGTCGCACAACCTGGGCTGGCATCTGTCGCGGTCTAAAATTGCAAGTCTCATAATGAACCCGTTATCAATTTTATTTATTAATCGTAATATTCATGCTGTCGTGGATGTATCCGATCTTTGTTGCAGTCACTGTCATGTTCCCGGGGCCTGTGGTTTTAACATCATGGAAAAACGCCAATCCGTCAACTCCTGTGATGTTGCTCATGTTTACACCGGGACCTTCCAGGTGAACAGTTGCGTCTGCAATTTTCAAGCTATTGCTTGTGACGCTTGCGATCAGATTTTCAGGAGTGTCCAATGTTATTGACATTGGATCAACAGTCACGTCAAGTGCTCCTGAATTTAACAAAAGGGTCCATGAAACAAGCAGGAATATTATGGTCATTAACTCAACATATAACCAGTCCTTGGTCTCAAATTCATCAACTTTGACGCCAAGCATTGGATACGCCAGTTTCTGGATATAATAAGAAACCAGCGCCACCAGTAAAAGGACAGAGACCCAGTGTACCTCTTTTGCATCATAGAATTTCAGGAAAAGCACTAATGCAAAGAACGCTCCAATGAAGGCTGGGAACGCCGTCTTCTTTATGCCTTCTATGAGCTGCCGTTTTCGCTCACCTGGCGTGAGTACCTTAACAACAGGTTCTGCTTCTTTCTTTTCTTCCTTTTCTATTTTTTCTTTCATGAGCTTCACTGCTTCCTGTATATCATTGTTCCTATGCCCTCGTGCGTGAACAGCTCAAGCAACAGGGAATGAGGCATGCTCCCGTCGATAATATGCACCTGTCCGACGCCTCCGGCAATAGCCACAGCGCTTGATCTTACTTTGGGTATCATCCCGCCACTAATGATGTTATCTGCTATAAGCGTTTCAATATCTTCGAAGGCTATCCTTGAAATACGCGTTCCTGTGTCCTTCGGGTCGCGAAGTACCCCTGGCACATCGGTCAGGGAAATGAGTTTCATGGCTTTAAGGGATGCTGCGATATCCCCGGCAACAGTGTCCGCGTTCACGTTCAGGTCATTTCCTTTGTCATCAGTCGCTATTGGAGCTATTACAGGTATGTAGTCCTTGTCAGCAAGAATGTACAGCAGTTCCGGATTGATCACTTCGGTTTCTCCGACCCAGCCAAGGTCTACTTCTTTCTCGACTCCTTCAACTGTCATGCGCTGTGGAGCCATTTTGCGCGCCACGATGATCCTGCCGTCGCTTCCTGAGATACCTACGCCTTTCCCACCGTGCTTGCTTATCAATGAGACTATCTTGCTGTTAACATTACCAACAAGCACCATCCTTGCTATCTCAAGCGTTTCGTCGTCCGTTATCCGCAATCCTGACACGAACTCTGGTTTCTTCCCCATTCGAGCCATTTTTTCCGTGATCTCAGGGCCGCCACCGTGCACGATTATGGGGCGTATTCCCACGAACCTGAGTAATACTATATCCTGCACTATCTGGTCCATTATGGCAGGGTCGACGATGGCATGCCCTCCCATCTTGATCACCATTACAGAGTTGTGGAACTCGCGGATGTATGGGAGAGCTTCGATAAGTATGTTTTCACGCTTTTGCATCTGGGGCTAAAAGGAGTTTACGTGTATTAAAACTTATTATCAAAAAAGCGGAATACTAAATTATTACCGCCTTCTATCCTTGGTTTTCTTCTCTTCCGCGACTTCCCCTTCCTTTAACTCTTTCTTGGGGAATATCTCAGCAAGAGATTTCTCTCCGTATTCCACGACCACGGTGTTTATTTGAGTGACCTCTGATGATATCTCTCGTCCGCGCATGGCTTTTCGTCTCCTTTCGCCATCGTGCGTCGGGTGAAAACCAACGCCGCCAGCCACAAGGATCTTTTTTCGAGCCGGACCGGGTAAATCCGGTCTAATCGGGAAGCCGTCTTTATCAGTACCGCCTGTCAGCTTGAGTGTATATCCTGACAATCCTGCGATATCCCCACTAATGGTATCTCCGATGTTCTTTCCAATGATCTTACTGGCTGCTGTGCCTGTAACTGTGATCTGGTATGCCTGTGCGGTTTTGCTATCTGAAACTACTATTCTAAAATCTGCCATTAATATGCTCCTGAGTTAATAATCATGCATTCTATTGTAATTCTGACCTAACTTGCATTAAAGATACTTAAACGTTTTTATGAGCGAATCCGTTAATTCCTGGTTTTATCGGGCTCTCATTCCAGTTCCTTTATGAACTCAGTCAACCTGCCGCACGTAACTTTTTTCTTCGCTTCGCTGCATTTCTTCACCTTTTCGAGGAGTGTACTCATCTGGTCGTGCGTGAGGTTATACCCCATCTTCTCCACAACACCTTTGAGAGCTTTACTGCCTGTATGCTTGCCAATGATGATCTCCCGCTTCCCACCCACCATCTCTGGAAGGAACACCTCATACGTCATGGGGTTCTCAAGAACAGCAGCCACATGGATCCCTGATTCATGCGCAAAAGCATTGGCTCCCACTATGGGCTTTATCCTGGGAATAGGGATCTCAGAGTATTTTTCCACCAGTTGTGACAGTTCAGTGAGCTGGCTCACATCGTATCTCTCGATGCCGTACTGCACCCGCAGGTTCACGAGCAGTTCCTCAAGCGAGGCATTCCCGCATCTCTCGCCGATGCCGTTGACCGTGGTATGAAGCTGGAATGCTCCGGCTTCAGCCCCGCTTAGCGTGTTAGCGACAGCCAGACCAAGGTCGTTGTGGCAATGGATGCATACTTTTGTTTTCACGGCTTTCTTTATCTCTTTTACCAGATACAACGCAGTGCTGGGATTCAGTATCCCGACTGTGTCGGCTATGCTGACATAGTCAGCGCCGTGTTCTTCTGCTGCCCTGAAGATGGATTTCAGTACATTGATGTCAGTGCGTGTGGCATCCTCAGCCGCAAATCTTACAGTGAGTCCATGGTCTTTTGCGTAGTCAAGCACGTCAAGGGCACACGATTCTGCCTCTTCGAAGGTCTTATGATATTTGTATTTAAGATGAAGATCAGAGGTCGCGATAAATATGCTCACGAAATCCACATCGCAGCGAAGCGCCACATCCACGTCCTTAGCCACTGCGCGGGCAAGGCAGCATACCCTGGCATCAAGCCCAAGGTGTGCGATCTCCCTGACTATGGCTTCCTCTCCGTGAGAGATCACAGGGAAGCCTGCTTCAATTACATCCACGCCGACACTGTCGAGTTTTTCAGCAATAGCGATCTTTTCTTCCCTTGTGAATACTACCCCTGGCGTTTGCTCCCCGTCCCTCAGGGTGACATCGCATATCTCGATATCCTGCGGTTTTGGATTTATGAATTGCATCAAATTGTTTCTGGAGTAATCAGTCATGTTCGTGGGGATATTAACGATGTTTAAGCCTCTGTTAACTGTTTGGTTAAGCATATACCTATTATATAAGCATTGGATGACTTGTTTAAAGTTATGGGTGCTATAAAAGCCTTTTGAAATGCATTTAAAACGGATCCGGGGCAAAAATTCGATAAAACGTAACGCATATAAGCCATATAACCAACATGATGCGCGGCCAAAATATAAAACTTTTGGCTGCCCGGTTTTTGGATCCAAAATATCAGAATTATATGAATATTTAGTATATAAGGCACTTAAGCACCTTAGATAACATAAGAAGTAATTATTTCTCATCTCCATTTGTGACCGTTTCAATTCGTGTTGGTAATTATGGGAGGATACAATATCTTACCCTATTATCGTGATGCATAGAACATACGATTTTAGAATAATGATAAATTCGGAAAATATCGCCATAATGCTTATTACTGATAATATCCAACATATTTACTGAGAAAAAGGCGGGTTTGTTTAAAATTATTGTCATCTGATATTTACTGCCTTTTTTCTTTAACGGAATAAAGACGAAAAGGGAGGAATAAGAAATGTTATTTATGGACATATGGACGTGGGAGCCAGATAAAAGAGACGAACTGGAAAGACGGGTATCCGAATGGAAATTCCCTGAGGGAATGAAAGAAATTGGTTACTGGGTAGACCTCACCGGAAGACATGCATTCTGTGTATACGAAGTAGAAGACCCTAAAGTTCTTCTTGAAGCTAACCACTACTGGACTGACCTTGCCAAAGTTGAATCGTTTCCAGTGATGGATATAAAAGACGTGATGGAATTAATGCAATCGAAATAATAATGCCAAATATCAATAGGCATTATTTTTTCCAGAATTGTTGACAACGATATATTTGGAGGATTGTAATCAGAACTCAACATTGCCTGAGTTCTATTAGCGGATGGTTTTTCAATGCCACAAATGTGCGCAATAACTCAGCTATAGTGAAAAGAAACATTGGTCGTTTACATGGGTAATGTGGCTGTCTGTGCGCCGTCGCTCCTATAATCAGGATTGTAAAACAATCAGTCAAACGTTGCGCCAGCAAACACAACCGTAGCAGAGCTGCGGGGCATGATTGCGCTGGCGCTTTGTAGTTTCGGGGTATGCTGAATCCCGAAGCATTGCTTTATGATGTCCCTTTCTTGCATCGGTCTGTCCCAAAATGTTTTTTAAGAATTTCATGTTTTTTGAATATTTTGGAATTGGAACAATTTCATCAGGCTATATTGGCTCAGGCTCATTCCAAGTAGGTTTGGGCTCTATGTCATGTCATTATATATTCAGTTATCTTAGTTGCATCGTTTGCGGTTTTAAATAATAGATACGATAACGTAGACATTTTTCATGATTTTCCCCTTCGAAATCACAAAGTTCCAAGTCTGCTGCTATACATTTACTGTCAGAATAAAATCTACACTCTTCTTTACTTTCCATATTTTACTTTTCATATTGT
>JAHIFK010000197.1 GCA_018900975.1 Methanobacteriota archaeon | reverse complement strand
TTTGGGGTGCGTACCAATTTTCCCGCCTACAAATATCTTGTACCCTTTCCATTCTTCTGTTATCAGGTCTGTCGGGCATGCTCCCATGCAGGCGCCGCAAAGGTTGCATTTATCCCAGAGTATCGCTGCTTTTTCATTCTCTATCACAATGGCTTTCTCAGGACACATAAAGGTGCATGTCCCGCAGCCGGTGCAGTCATCTGTATTAATGGCGGGCTTGAGTATCCCCATCACGCCAAGGTCGTTCTCCTGAGGCTTTGCGCAGGAATTTGGGCATCCTGTCACTGCGAACTTGATCTTTACAGGCATGTCCTCACCAAAGAATTCCCTGTCAAGCATTCCTCCCATGCCGTAGGTGTCTATTATACCGTAGTTGCATTCAAGGTTGCCTGGACATGAAATGATGTTGCGCACGCGCGGTCCGCATGAGCCAGGCGGTGTGCCGTTCTCTTCAAGTTCTTTCGTGATCGCATCCAGGTTATGGAGGTTCACGTCTGGTATCTGCATTCCCTGACGGGTGGTGATATGGATGTATCCTGTGCCGTATTTTTTGGCGATACGGGTAATTCCGGTAAGCTGCTCGCACGTCACATTGCCGCAGGGCATGCGAAGCCTGACAACGAACAGGTCTTTCTGGCGCTGCTTCATGTAACCGGATTTTTTCAGGGTCGCGACGTCAAGTTTATTAAGGCTCATGGTGTTCCTCGATATTCTGGATGATATTTATATGATTCTGGGTGTGCTTAATTCAGCGGGGTTTAAATATATGTGATGAATGCGGCAATATTTGTAAGGAAATCATAGGCTATTTTCAAAATCCTCTAAAGAAAACAGTATAAAATTATTCTGTTTAGCATACACTTTTGCCCGGTTCAAAAAACCGGATTTTGAAATAACTGCAAAATATTCTTTTCTTTCATTTGAATACCAGTCAACAAAGCTCGATTTCTCTTTAAGTTCCTTTAAAATATCAATATCGATTTTTCTATTCTGCCATTTGCACTCGCAAAAAAGGATATCTTTTGTATGTTCATTTAAGGCAACAATGTCTATCTCATAAGTGTTTTTTCCGGCTTCAGCTTTAAACCTTCCCCACTGCCTTCCGATTTTTCCAAAAGTAAAGGGAAGTTTGTTTGATCTGTTCATTTCGATTAAGAACTGCATTGAGACATCTTCAAAAGTCTGCCCTGCGATCATATTCAATTCAGATTTGATATTCTCAACAATCTGCGAGATATTTCCTATTTCTATATCTGAAAGATTTGGGTATATGTACTTGAACCAGAATTTGAAGAAATTATCTTTTACCGCATATATGCACTTTTTTGATCTTTTAGGTTCAGTTACTGGAACCTCTTTTCTTACAAGCTCCATATCATTTATTAAAACATTCAAAAAATAATCTATAGAAGTTGTTTTTAAGCCTGAACTTGTTGCGATCTCTGATGATCTTGAGACTCCATTCGATATATGTTTTAATATGTTGAAATATGTATTGCTGTCCGAGATCTCTGTTTTTATCAGATTTTCGGGTTCATTGTAGAGAATGCTGTTTTTTGAGAGTATTCTCTGTATATTTTCAATAATGTCTCCATTTTCAGCTTCCTCAAGGTACTTTGGAGTACCGCCGTAAATCATATATATATTGATGAGTTTCTCCATCGATAAGTCTGGAAACCAGTCTTTCAAATCAAAAAAACCCATGGGCTGAAAATAAAGTTGTCCTGTCCACCGCCCATACAGGGCAGAAGCATGATCGAATATCTTATGCATCATGCCAATGGAAGAGCCCGAAACTATCAGAAACATTTTTGATCTTTTGGCGTATTTGTCTAATGATCTTTGCAAAAAAGAATAGATGCTCTTGTTGATATTCAATAGTCTCTGGAATTCATCAAATACCACGATCATCCGCCTGTCCTGTGATTCTGCAAAGAGTTTTGCAAAAATATCGTCCCATGAAGGTGTGCCTATGAAACTGATACCAAGACTTTCATGCAATTTTTTTGAAACTTCAAGCCTGGCATCCGGATCATTCAATTCAGGAACAAGAAAATAGCAGTAATCGCGTTTGTTTTTCAGGAATTCTTCAATAAACCTTGTTTTCCCAAGCCTTCGCCTTCCTATTATGGAAATAAATCTGAAATCGTTTTTATCATATTCATGCTGCAGATATTTGAGCTCGTCCTTCCGATCTATGAATTTTTGTTTTATTGTCATAACAATAATTGTATCCACAATAATATTTATAATTTACTGTTAACCGATCAAGAACGGGTTTCAATTATTCGAAATCTATAAGCAGATAATGAACCATTTCTGTATAAAGGAAAAGGGTACAATTATGGAAAATCAGATCCTCTGGCTCAACAAAAAAGAAGTGGAATCGCTCCTTGACATGAAAGGCACGCTCAAAGTCGTTGAAGAGGCTTTCAGGCAGCACGGTCTGAAAAAAGTCCAGATGCCGCCCAAGCTATACCTTTATTTCAAGAACCATAACGGCGACCTGCGGACAATGCCTGCGTACCTTGAAGAGCAGGATATTACAGGGGTGAAGATCGTGAACGTCCATCCCGATAATCCGCAAAAAGGGCTTCCAACCGTAATGGCTCTCGTCATCCTGAACTCAACAGAAACC
>JAHIFK010000196.1 GCA_018900975.1 Methanobacteriota archaeon | reverse complement strand
TTTCAATCTCTTTTTCTATTATTGAAAAAACGTCGAGCAATTTGTGTGGTTGTTTATTGTAAACTAATCTCCCTACACTTAAAAGTATCAAGTTGTCTTCTGAAAGTCCTAACCTCTTTCTTAATATTCTTTTATTGGAGACCGGTTTGAATTTATTGGTGTTAACTCCGTTAGGAATGTATGTTATTCTTTTTTCATCTAAACCTATTTCTTTTAATTCATCGCAACCACTGGTGCTCACTCTACTGAAATGCATTTCACTTATTTTATTTAAGCAGTACTTTTCGATTTTTGCTGCGATTTTATAATAACTTTTCGGATATCCCCCTATAATTGCTAATGCATGATAGGATGAGTGAATTGTTACTAAACTTCTTTTGAAAGGATTTTTTAATAAAAATAAAGGATTATGAAGCCACACAAGATCAAAATCAAAACTATCCTCTTTGAAATAATCTGAAACTCGAATCCAATAATATAACAATCCTGCAATACAAAATTTTTCAATTAATGTAGAACTTCCAAGTTTAATGTCCGGACCAGACGGTGAACAAACAACACAGTCATGTCCTTTTTTTTTTAGTTGCTCCACAATATTATATGCAACATTTCCAATACCAGAGGAGTACTCTGGAGGATATTCTTGAGAACAAATCAATATTTTCATTATTTCACCAAATCCCTTTATTCCTTTGCTAAGCCCTCTGTTGGGACCTTAATATCCATAAATCTAACCTTGGAAAACCAATCAAAAAATCTCTTCATCAGTATAATATATAGCAGATGGTGTTGCAAATACATCTAACGAATCATTTAGCTTAACTTTAAATGGATAATCCGAATAATATTTGAATGGTTCCATGTGAATCTTATCTCATTACTTTTACCAGTTACTTTGCCATAAAGTCCAATTCTTCGATTGAATTAGTATTTCTTCAGCATATACAAGGATTTTATATCATAAATATGCTAGTGTCACGTCACTAATGTAAAGTCGTAAAGTATATATTATATATCATTCATAATATATCAGTGAGGATGGATTATGAAGAAATATATAGTAAAGCTTTCCAAAGAGGAACGTGAAGACCTTCGGGACATCACTTTTAAGGGCAAACATAAATCACAGAAAATTCTCAATGCTCAAATTCTGCTTGGATGTGACGAAGGTGAGTTTCAAACTGAACGCTCAACCAACGAAGTAATTGCGCGTGTCCTTGGTACAAGTATGAAAAAGATTGATCGCGTGAAAAAGCGGTTCGTCATGGGCGGTATCGAAGCTACTCTTACCAGGCAAAAGGGAAGCCGCATCTACAAAAAGAAAGCGGATGGAGATTTTGAAGCCCATCTGGTTGCTTTGAGTTGCAGCGAACCGCCAGAAGGCTTTGCGAGATGGTCTCTTAGAATGTTAGCGGACAAGGTTGTCGAGCTTCAGTATATTGATAGAATTTCTCATGAAGCGGTACGTAGAATTCTAAAAAAAACGAAATTAAACCCTGGCAAAAAATAGGCTGGGTAATTCCACCAGAACATAACGGCAGCTTTGTTGCAAATATGGAAAAGGTTCTGGATGTCTATAAGCAGCCCTATGATCCACAAATTCCTGTTGTCTGCATGGATGAATCTCCAAAACAATTGATCGCAGAGACAAGAATCCCAATTCCCGCTTCTCCGGGGGAGCCGGAAAAGCATGATTATGAATATGAGCGTCGCGGAACGTGTAATATTTTTGTTGCTTTTGAGCCTTTGACCGGAAATCGGATGGTAGAAGTCACTGAAAGAAGAACAAAGGAGGATTGGGCTCATTTTATGGAGAAAATCGCAGGTCAACACGAAACAGCTAAAAAAATAAAAATTGTAATGGACAATTTAAATACACATGAACCTGGATCGTTTTATGAAGCTTTTCCGCCGGATAAAGCAAAAGCATTATGGGAAAGATTTGAATTTGTCTATACCCCAAAGCATGGAAGCTGGTTGAATATGGCAGAAATTGAGTTGAATGTGCTCACAGGGCAGTGTTTGGATCGAAGAATGGATAACATCGAGTTTGTCAGAAAAGAGGTGTTGGCGTGGGAGAAGAGCAGAAACAACAAAAATGCAAAAGTAAAATGGCAATTTACGACTGAGGATGCGAGGATAAAGTTAACCAGACTTTATCCGACTTTTGAGGCATGACGTGACACTAGTCTCATATCATACTTGATGGCTTGGATTGCGCCCTTCGAGTGGACAGTTAGTTAAGGTGGTATACAATGAAAAGCAGCTTCATTAATTCGGGTATCATACCTTAATCTGAAATAGAGTCGATTTTAAATAGTATAGTTTCTTTACTTGCTGTACACTTATTGGTGTCCACTCCATCTAGTACCTATAGTAACTTGATGCTGTGAAAAAACTCGTTAGTGAGCTGGAAAACCACGAATAAAAAATTATGAATTACACTGACAAACTTGGAACCTTAAAAGATATTTTCGGTTCAAATGAGATAATATTGGAAACCAATTGTTTAGCTGTGGATGATCATATTTATCCAATCCTTGACGACGTTATTATTCTTCTTGATCCATCGCAATATCCAAACTCACTTAAATCTCGGCTAGAAAAGCGAAAAGAGGCAGTTAAAGATAAAGCAACAGTTGAGCCATCTGATTTTGCTGAAGACATACAATTTACATTTGGGGAGGAGTGGCAGAGATTCCCCGATTTATTACCGGAGCATAAACAAGAATTTTTGCAGTATTTTGACTTAATAAACCTGTCTGAGTTAAGGAATAATAAAGTTTGTGATTTAGGTTGCGGTATTGGGCGTTGGAGCTTCTTTCTAAGCGATAAATGCCGTGAACTGATATTGGTAGATTTTTCAGAAGCTATTTTTGTTGCACGTCGCAATTTGGCAAAAACAAACAATACACTCTTCTTTATGGGAGACCTTAAGAAGCTGCCATTTCGAAACGATTTTGCAGATTTTTTATTTTGTCTTGGCGTACTTCATCACTTACCCACATCGGCAATAGATGAAGTTCGAACGCTAAAAAGATATGCGCCACAGTTATTGGTCTATCTTTATTATGCCTTAGACAATCGCCCATTTTATTATCGCATTCTACTCTCCCTCGTAACCAAAATACGTCTAATGGTAGCTACCCAGAGGAATCCGATATTTAGAGAGGTATTTACATGGTTTTGTACTATTGGAATATATCTTCCATTATTGGCGCTCGGTAAAGCCTTGAGACCTTTAGGAATATCTCATTATATTCCGCTTTATGAAGGCTATCAAGGTAAAAGTATAAATCGTATTCGTCAGGATGTCTATGACCGTTTCTTTACGCGAATTGAGCAGCGCTATAGTAAAAAACAGATTATGACGCTGAAGGATACATTCACTAAAATTACTGTTTCAGATAATTTGCCTTATTGGCATTTTATTTGTCAAAAATGAGAACTCAGTCATGCTGAAAGCCAATGCTTATGTAACTTGGAATTGAAGTTAGCGATGCATTGAAGGAGAAATGCAGGATGTACACTCAGTTAAAAACCCATAACAAATGGTGGACATACGTCCTTATAGCAACCTGTGGAATTGGCATAGGGCTTGTTGTACCAGGCTTTTTAGATATAGTTACTGCACTAAGTCGTAACATTCCTCAGGAAGACTTGGCTACAGACTATTTTACGGGGTTAGTATGGGCAATAGTATTAGGAGCGAGCATTCTTTTTTGGCCGATCCCCGTCAGGGATAAGACTAGTTTATTAGTAGTGTGGTTAGCCAAGTCTCTGGTAACACTGGGCTTCATGCTATTATATGAAGCCAACTACTCATCTCTGGATGCATATGGATATTTTTCTGCAGGGCAAAGCCTGGTTGCATGGGGGGGTTTATGGATCGGTGATGGCACTCAGAACATCAACAATCTGGCATGGCTGCAGAGTCAAGTAATACCTGCTTCTTATCACGCCTTGAAGGTTAGCTCTGCTATGGTGGGCTTGATAGCGGTGTACATATTCTATCGCGCAGCAGTAATATTTATGCAACAAGAAAATAAGAAAGTTTTTTATACATTGGCACTTTTTCCTTCAGTTTTGTTTTGGTCTTCTATTTTAGGTAAAGATCCCATTATTTTATTAGGCATATCCATGTATGTCTATGGGGTTGTAGGATGGTATCGGCTTAAAAGATTACGTTATCTGTGGGTGATAGCATTAGGGGTTATAGCGGTTGCCCTCATCCGTTCGTGGTTGGCGCCTATTTTATTGGCACCGCTGTTAATATTATCATTACAGATGGTGCGAGGCAAGATATCAAGGATAGCAATTATTGCTTTAGTACTTGTGGCTTTTTTACTTTCATTTAATCAATTTATGAACATGTTCGGTCTGAAAAACATGGATGATCTGGTTGCAACGACGAATGGAATATCTCGCTCCTGGGCAATTGGTGGTTCTGCTCAGGAAGTTCCAGAGTTCACAAGTATAAGTTCTATGGTAGCTTTCGTTCCTATAGGTGCATTCACGGCGTTGTTTCGTCCTCTACCTGGTGATATCCTTAATCCATTTGGCATGCTCGCAGGTCTGGAAAATCTGGTTTTGCTTATCATGCTAATGCTCGCGGTCAAGCGTATGCGCTGGAACGAGCTAAAAGAACCGATAGTCCTATGGGCTATTTTGTTGGTGATAATATGGGCGATTGTATATGGTTTTATTTCGTATCAAAATTTAGGCACTGCAGTGCGTTTTAGATTGCAAATATTACCAGTATTGCTGGGCATATTGCTCTACCTTGGAAGGCGGCATACAAGGACAATACCTGCCAGATTATGACATCTGGTAACAAATAAAAGATTGAAATTATAATTTGGAAATGAATATGTGCGGCATTACAGGATTTCTCGGTTTAGATAATCAAAAGGGTAACTTGCTTGAGACTACAGTCAAGCATATGGCAGATACCCTCGATCACCGTGGTCCAGACGATAATGGAGTATGGGTAGATACTGAAACAGGCATAGCTTTGGGTCACCGCCGCCTGTCTATCGTTGATCTCTCCTCAACAGGTCATCAGCCAATGCATTCAGCATGCGGTCGCTATGTAATCGTCTTCAACGGAGAGATTTACAACTTCAAAACCCTTCGCCAGGAACTTGAATCTCTGGGACATAAGTTTCGCGGCCATTCAGATACCGAAGTGATGCTGACAGCCATCAGCCAGTGGGGGCTGGAGGCGGCAGTAAAGTGTTTTAACGGCATGTTCGCCTTTGCTCTGTGGGATAAACAGGAACATCGTTTGCATCTGGCACGCGACCGGCTTGGTGAAAAGCCACTCTATTACGGCTGGATGGGCAAGATGTTTCTATTCGGATCTGAACTAAAGGCATTGTGTGCCCATCCTGATTTTAAGAAAGAGATCAATCGTGATGTTCTGGCACTTTACTTGCGCCACAACTATGTGCCATCACCTTATTCTATCTACAAAGGCATTAATAAACTCCAACCGGGCACGATTCTAACCTTAAACAGATCAGATAGTACCTCCACGCCTGCCCCACTCCCTTACTGGTCTGCCAGAGAGGTGGCTGAACATGGAATTACCAGATCGTTCACAGGTTCAGCAGATGAAGCTGTTGATCAACTGGATTCCCTTTTACGGGAAGCCGTCAAGATGCGTATGGAAGCCGATGTACCTCTTGGCGCGTTTCTATCCGGGGGAGTGGATTCCTCTCTTGTGGTAGCGCTCATGCAGGCGCAGAGCGATATACCTATCAAGACCTTCTCCATAGGTTTCAACGAAAGTGAATATAACGAGGCGAACTATGCGAAAGCAGTAGCTCAACATCTTGGCACTGACCACACAGAGCTTTACATCACGCCAGAACAGGCCATGGCTGTAATCCCCCGTTTACCAACTCTATATGATGAACCCTTTGCCGATTCTTCACAAATTCCAACCTTTCTTGTCTCCGAGCTTGCGCGCCGGTATGTGACTGTGAGCCTTTCAGGCGATGGAGGAGATGAACTATTTGCAGGATACAACCGCTACTTCTTGGGCCAGAGTCTTTGGAACAAGATCGGATGGATGCCTAAAAGGATACGGCAAGCAGCATCTGGTATGCTGACTGCAATATCACCGCAGACCTGGGAAACTATGTTCCAAAAGATGAAATACATCTTACCAGGGAAGATAAAACAGCAGAATCCAGGCGATAAGCTGCATAAGCTATCTGAGATACTGGATGTTGAGGACCAGGAAGCGCTGTACCTGAGGTTTGTCTCGCACTGGAAGGATCCTTCTTCTCTGGTGCCGGGTGCCCGTGAACCTCCCACAGCTCTCACTGATCGCTCTCAGTGGGCGGATTTACCTGATTTCACGCAGCGAATGATGTTTCTGGATACAGTGACCTATCTGCCGGATGATATTCTGGTAAAAGTGGATCGTGCCAGTATGGGCGTATCTCTTGAAGCCCGGGTGCCGCTGCTTGATCATCGAGTGATGGAATTTGCCTGGCGCCTGCCCATGTCTATGAAAATCAGGAATGGCCAGAGCAAATGGATATTGCGCCAGGTGCTGTACAAATATGTACCGCGGGAACTGATAGAGCGCCCCAAGATGGGATTTGGTGTTCCGATAGACTCGTGGTTGCGAGGCCCTCTTCGGGAATGGGCTGAAGTGCTTCTTGACGAAAAGCGGATTCGTGAGGAAGGTTTTTTCAATCATCAGCCAATCCGGGAGAAATGGGCTGAGCACCTTTCGGGTAAGCGCAATTGGCAGTATTATTTGTGGGATGTATTGATGTTTCAGGCATGGCTTGATGAGAATTAAAATAACGCTCAAGAAAGGATTCAAAACTGTCAACAATATGCTTAATTATTAGGTCGAATAGTTGGTAAAAATATTATGAAAAAAAAACTTACACTACTTTGTTTTATTATCGGGATAATCTTGATCAGTATAAATATATCAGGATTTTTTATTCCTTTACGATCCCCTGACGTGTACCATCAACTAACCAGATATGGTACAAACCAAAGCATTACTCTTACTGAACAACAGGTATGGGATATTGTAAAAAATACATCAATGGATAGAAAACAGTATCTCATCAATGTAAATAGCGCAATCAATAATGGAGTTGCTTATTACTGGGGGAGAAAAACGTGTATCATAGATGGACAGCCAGATCAATGCGTCGATTATGAAGGAATTGATAAATTCCTTCGAGTACCAATCTATGAGAACTATATCCTTTACGGTATGGGTTATATTCTTCCGCAACATTTTTCACGATACTTTTTTACTGATTACCAAAGAGGTCTTGAACGAGGGGTGGGTTTTTGTGATCAACAAACTGTCGTTCTTGACGGGCTTTTAAAAAGTCAAGGAATTGAATCAAAAATGATTGATACACCACATCATTTCTTCGAAACTGCACTTGCAGATCCTGCTACAAACGAATGGTGGGTGTTAGATCCGACTTTCGGGGTTGTTATCCCATATAGTATTGAACAGATTCAGGCAAATCCGGAACTTATTCGGGATACTTTTTTAAAAGGGGGTTATTCCAATGAAACGATTGATCAGGCACTTATACAGAGTGTTTTTCAAAATCATATTATCAAAATTCATACAGATATGTCTGAATATTCAGATAAATTCTACCCATTTGAACGATTATCCTACATTCTCATCTGGGTGATACCATTTTGTTTGATGCTCCCATTCATTATTAAAACGGTCTCGATTTTTACAACACTTAAGTGCCAATAGACTGTAAACTGGAAATACAAAGACAGTTATCTAAATAAATTATATGTATGGAAAAATCGGGTGTTTGACTTTACCCTGTAAGCTGCTATTTGTCGTCAATGATGCAGCATATTTTCTTTCACATCGCCTGTCTGTAGCGTTAGCAGCTCAACAGATAGGTTTTGATGTTCATGTAGCAACACCAGAAGGACATGCTACGGCCACCATAGCAGATGAGGGATTTACTTACCATCATATTCCATTGACCCGAAAGGGTGTAAATCCATGGCAAGAGCTTGGCAGTATAAAAGCGTTGGTGAGTTTATACCGCAAGCTTAAGCCCGACATTGTACACAACGTGACTATAAAGCCAATGATTTATGGTGGGATTGCAGCACGTACAGCGCGAGTGCCAGCAGTGGTAAATGCTGTGACAGGTCTTGGATACGTATTTATCGCCCGGGGAGTCAAAGCATCTCTGCTACGGTCAGCTGTCAAGCTTGGATATAGGGTTGCATTCGGCCA
>JAHIFK010000195.1 GCA_018900975.1 Methanobacteriota archaeon | reverse complement strand
CAGACCAAGCGGTCCAAGAGAAATGCACAAGGCAACTTGCGCTGACTGCAAACAAGAGACCGAAGTACCATTCCAGCCATCCGGTGACAGACCGGTATACTGCAGGGACTGCTACCAGAAACATAAACCAAAGAGATATTGAACTAATAGATGAATTTCAGTAAAAGATAATGGGTATAGATATGAAATATATCATGCCCCGGACTTTTTTATTAGAAAAATAAACTATACGGAGAAATAAATATGGGCGACGATAGAAGAGGCGGCGGCTTCCGAGGCGGAAGTGGCGGCGGTTTCAGACCAAGCGGTCCAAGAGAAATGCACAAGGCAACTTGCGCTGACTGCAAACAAGAGACCGAAGTACCATTCCAGCCATCCGGTGACAGACCGGTATATTGCAGGGACTGCTACCAGAAACATAAACCAAAGAGATACTAATTTTTTTTAATATCTCGTTAATTATTACTAAGATAGGGCACGATCGTGCCCTTAAGTTTTTTATTTTTTATTAATATTGATAATTCATCAAATGATTTCTGCACCCTTGCCAATAGTTGTGATAAATGCCTCGCTTTTGACATGTTTTTCTTGAAAAGCCTGCGTCATAGCCTGTGCTATCCTCTCCCTTTCATCCATCCTGCATACAGCGATCATTGTTGGACCTGAACCACTTATTGTCACTCCGGCAGCTCCCGCTTCAAGCGCGCGTTTCCTGACTTGTGAATATCCCCTGATAAGCCTTGAGCGCACCTGCTCTATCATCCGGTTCTCCATGCTTTCTCCGATCATCCCTATGTCGCTTTTCATCATTCCCACGACCATAGAAGCTGCGCTTCCCGTATTAAATGAAACATCACCAAGCCACATCTTTCTGGGCAGGAGCGCGCGAGCTGTCCGTGTGCTAACGATAATTTGCGGGTGAACTGCAACTATTCCGATGTTCTCTGGCATCAAAGAGATCACCCTGTCTTTATGCGTTATTACGAAACCGCCGCAGATGGCAGGCGCCACGTTATCTGCATGTTGAACGCCAGATGCCGCTTTTTCACCCTGCGCCGCCAGAAGGACAAGTTCCTCGTTGGATAGGCCAAGGTCATACATCCTGTTCAATGCGACCGCTACCCCTGCTGCGGGCGCGGCGCTGCTTCCCATTCCGCTGGAGAGGGGTATAACCCTATGTATTGTGATCTTTACAGGCTTTTTAAGGATACTGGCTACTATTCCGGCGGTATTCTTTCGAGGGTCAGTGGGTATATGCTCTCTGCCAACTCCTCTGACCTCTATCTCGATCTTTTCGCTTTTTCTTACTTCAATGATATCTGCCGGGGATCCTAGAGCAATTCCAAATACATCAAACCCTGCGCCCAGGTTCGCAGAAGTAGCAGGCACCCTGACCCTGATGTGATCTTTTCCCATTATTTCTTGTACCCGATGGAACTAAGGAATTTTTTCCTCTCAGCTTCATCTTTTGCTGTCTCTATGCCTTTCGGGCTATCACCGTCTATTACGCCAAGTATGCCCCTGCCCTGTTCTGTTTCTGCAATGATAACTTCAACCGGGTTCGCAGTTGCGCAGAAAATGCTGCATACTTCCTGGACGTTCTTTATTGCGTTCAGCACATTTATCGGAAAAGCGTTCCTCATGAAGATCAAAAAGCTGTGACCTGCTCCGATAGCAAGCGCGTTATCCTGTGCGGCTTTTTTGAGTTCTTCGTCATTACCATCGCTTCTGACAAGGCAATTCGCTGAAGCCTCGCAGAACGCAAGCCCGAACTTGATGCCAGGGACGGATGTGATGAGCGCTTCGTACAGGTCTTCGATGCTTTTAATGAAATGTGTCTGTCCGAGTATAAGGTTTGTTTCCTTTGGCGCATCAATTTTTACTATGATCAGTTCCATACATTTCTCCCGTGAGTTATTATTGCGTTTTAAGTATTTATATGCAACCCCGGTAATGTTTATATGGATTGTAAACCTTAGTGGAAAAAATAGTTTACAGCAGGTGAGCCCATGTCAGAATTCAACAACGAAATAAAAAATATTATCGGAAAATTCGAGTCTGCAAAGTATAATTTTTTTAAATGGCGGTTTGAGTCCACGTTTGCGAACAAGCTAATGCTGGCTTTAGGTTTTGCATGCCTGACAGGACTTCTTGCCCAGGTCAGGTTCTATCTGCCGTTCACGCCCGTACCAGTAACAGGGCAGGTATTTGCCGTCCTTCTATCAGGAGTGATACTGGGAAAATGGTACGGAGGATTGAGCCAGGGCTTATACACCGGGATTGGAGCAGCAGGTCTGCCGTGGTTTACCGGCATGAAAGGCGGGATAGATATATTGAGCGGTGTGACTGGCGGCTATATCGTTGGATTTATTGCAGCGGCGCTGGTGATAGGCTGGTTCACTGACAAGTATGTGATATCGCGCAGCTTTGCTGGTCTTTTGATCCTGATGGTGTTCGGGATCGGTGTGATCCATCTGTTCGGGGTTATCCAGCTTTCTGCAGTATTGCATGTGAACGCGCAGATTGCGATCGAAAAGGGATCGTTACCGTTCATAGCCGTTGATGTTTACAAAGCAATGATCGCGGCTGCGATCGCGGCTGCCGTGACACCGAGAACGGCATACGGAAATGAGGTCGATCTCAGGTAATCGATACCAAATTCATAATCATTCGTTATAGGTCAAGAGAAAAACCGACGATAGAACACGGATTGCACGGATGACACGGATGCGCACGGATCCGTGAAATCCGTCCAAAAGTAAAAGAAGGGCATGCAAAGCATGCCCTATACCGTGTAAACTGAGGTTTCAGTTTATCCGTGTCATCCGTGTTCTATTTATAATCAATCCTGAAAATCATGTTATCCCGTCTGAAGAAGGTTTAAATAAAATATGATCCATATCGCGGACGCTTCCCTTTTTATCATCCGAAAACGCATTGAGGGGAATATCATTACCGTTCCTTCCGTATTAGAAGAACTGCGCGATGAGAATTCCCGGACAATTCTGGAATTGATGAACGTGAGGATCGAGCCCCCGCTTCAGAGTTTTAAAAAGAAGGTTAAGACAAAAGCCGGCATCACGCGGGACAGCGAGGAGCTTTCTGAGACAGACATCGATATCCTTGCAAAGGCGCTTGAATATTCGCAAAGGGAAGAAACTGTGCTTGTAACCGATGATTTCGCTATACAGAACACTGCCATCCAGTTAGGGATCAAAGTCATGCCTGCGGGACAGAGGAAGATAAAGGATGTGCTCATCTGGGAGAAGCAGTGCATCGGGTGCAAGAGGCGGTTCCCGCAAGGGGACGAGTGTCCTGTGTGCGGGTCGCAGATGAAGAAGAGAAGGAAGGGCACGGTAAAAAATTGATGAAATAAAATCTCTTTTTCTGATTGTAAATGATGGTATTCGTTCAGATGTTTGAACAAAACGTTTATAATCAATCAGCGCCATAATATGTTCGTAATATGGCGAATAATATAGACCGGGAAAAAACAAGAAAAAATAAAACAGAAAATATCCAGACAAGAACAACCTTTCACACCCGCCTTGAAACCGCAAAAACCCTTGCCGACATCTTCGAGGTCGTGAAAACAGCTGTGTGGGAGAGCAGGAGAAAGAGCCGCGGAGGGCTGATGCTCGGGCTTGCCAACCTGGGAAACAACCCGCAGGGATTTTTCGGAGCCTTCTATCCAGTCGGGAGCAATGTGATCGTAATGAATAAGATCCCGCTTGAGAGGATCAAGGAAACAAGACCTGAGATTTATAAACCCTATATATTCCACATCTTGCTGCATGAGTACCTGCACACCCTGGGGTATCTTGATGAAAGCGGAGTAAGGAAGATGGTGCTTGAGATCTCAATAGATGTATTTGGAGACGAGCATCTTGCGACAGGGATAGCGAAGGACACTGCGCATTATTTTAATAATCTTGTTTATCCCGGCGCATCATGGCAGCCTGATGATATGAGAATGGAGCTTGTTCCGGGATTTGACAGGGGAAGCACAAGCTACATCGGATAAGATGGAAACAGGTTCTATCACGGGAACGGATCCCAAACTCGATGTTTGTTACCCTCTCGACCTACTTTTATGTAGGTACAAGAATGCTTTATTATTCTCGCAAGGATGTTGTATATACGAACACGGGTTGCGTGTATGACACGTCCACGTATGCCAGCGCACTGGCATAAGTGTGCACGCAATCGACTGGCGTGACAGTCGACACGGATATACACGACCCGCGAAAATCTGAAAATATTATATCTGGACCATTGCCAGCGAGCCTACAGGGCAGTTCTTGGTACATATACCGCATGCGATGCACGCGTCGTACTCCACAATTGCCAGACCATTGCTGACATGGATCGCAAGTTTCGCAGTATCAATATTGAAATCTT
>JAHIFK010000194.1 GCA_018900975.1 Methanobacteriota archaeon | reverse complement strand
TGATTGCTGCAACCGGTATGGTTGAAAATACAAGGCATGTTCTGACGGGCGATCAGAGACATTTTGGACCCATTAAGAATCTGATCAAAATAATCGATCTGAAACAAGCATTAAAACTTGCCAGGTGATCAAATGACCGTACCTCCCTTAAAGATATATGAGAAATTAGACCCTGAACTTCTCAAACGTGTTGAAAATTCAGGCGAGTTCGTATTTAATGATGGCGCTTTGCCGAGGAAATATAAGCTGCTGATAGGTATGGCTTTCGATGCATCATTCGGAGCAGTCCAGGGCGTAAAGTCACTGGCTCGGCAGGCTATTGAAGCGGGCGCTACATCAGAAGAGATCACCGAAGTATTGAGGGTTGCCCAACATCTGAGCGGAGTAGGCTGCATCTATACTGCGGGGCTGGCACTGAAAGAATTATTTGAAGAAAAGAAATGAACGATCTTAAGACATGGATATATTCGTCATCGTTTAAGAGAAAAACCGACGATAGAACACGGATTTCACGGAGTACTCGTCCACGTATGCCAGCGCACTGGCATACGTGTGCACGCAATCGACTGGCGTGACAGTCGACGCGGATCGCACGGATCCGTGAAAATCCGTGTAATCCGCGTCATCCGTGTTCGATTTAGAACTAAACCCATGGATTTAGACATCAGGAAAGCAACACCATCAGATATCAGGGACATTAAAAAGATCCTTTCCTTTTTTTGCCTTGATACTGAAAAGGTTGAAAAGAACCTTCCCGAGTTCATAGTAGCTGTGAAAGATGGAACAACGGTCGGGTGCGCCTGCCTTGACGTGGGCGATATTATTGAAATCAGGTCGATCGCCATCCTCCCGTCATATCGCAACAAAGGCATAGGCAGCGAACTTGTCAATGTCGTCCTGAAACGCGCCGCAGAGATTACCGATAAGGTCTATCTCAGGACCACATCTCCTGTTTTTTTCGAGAAAAAGGGAGCGCACAGAGTTGAAAATGATGAAAAAAAGGTCATCTGGAAAGAATGCCATGAGTGCGATAAGTTCGATATTTGTAAACAGGCATTGATGAAATTTAATCTATAGCAGAAAAAATGATCATTAAGATATTTGGATTTTACAAATACTTCTGGTTTCACCAATCCATATTGATCCTGGTTCGATAGTTATATACTTATACAAATTAATGTATTTTCGTTAAAGAGTGGGATTTATGAAACGAAACTCTGTCATATACAAGATCTCTTTATTTGTGTTAGTAATAGTCTTGATCCCTCTTGTCATAATGTCCTCTTATATATTATCAGATTTCCCTCTTCTCAAGATTCAGATAAATAATGCCACAGATTCACTTCAATATGAAAGTAATCAGAGTTTCCAGAAAGTAAAGGAGGTCGCTATAAAAAACAGCGAGGATACTCTGGATGCCCAGTCTGATAAGCTTATAAGGATCAGACTGATCGAAATATCAAAACAGATCTCAGAGTTCTTAAGAGGTGTGCAAGACGATGCCATCTTTATTTCAACCCTCCCCCAGGATGAACGAACATACCTCGGTTTCGTGAACTCCAAACGAAAGTCTGTCTGGTTCAACAGTGACGACTATGAAATGCTTCCTGTGTATTCGGAATTATCATTCATCGGGACAGACGGTGTGGAAAGGGTCAAGATAAAAAACGGCGGTATCAGTAAAGATCTTCTTGATCTGAGCAAAGATGCGTTCCTTGAGTTCAAGTCACAGGCAGCGCCTGATGCCCCTGTCACGAATTATTACAAGGAAGGTATGAAGCTAAAAAAGGGGGAGATATATGTGAGCCACATAGAGGGCAGGGTACTTAATATAACTGAAGCCCATGCAGGTAATAGAAACCCAAATGGAAAATATGCACACGGTGTCCAGAGGTTCGTCACACCTGTTTACAGGGATGGGGAAAAGATCGGCATTCTCATGCTGGGGCTGGATTCTATCCATGTACTAGAGTACGTACAGCATATTCGACCGCTGGATTATGACAGGCTTCCACTGACTGACCTGCTCTCCGGAGACTATCTGGCTGTCCTTGACAATGAAGGATGGCTTCTGCACCCGAAACAGTATTTCAGCAAAGGATATGATAAGAACGGAGAGCTTGTACCCCCTGTAAATGAAAGCAATTTCCAGGAATATAATACCAGTGGTCTGTTCCCCATGCACATCCCGAGTTCTAAGATCCTGTGGGGGAAGAGCGGTGATGAATACATGAAGAGGATCATGAACTCACTCTATGTCACGGGCGAGGGTGATTTTTTCAGTGAACAGATGCTTGAAGGGAAAACAAAGGTGGCGGTATGGGTACCTGTGACATATGGGCGGGAATTCGGCGACAAGTCAGTGAACATGGAACGTGGATATGGTTTTCTTTTTGCCTCTAGCGAGTTACCGGTATTTTACCAATCATCCATAGATATGGGGAGGCTTATCGGTGATCAGAGTGAGATACTCGCTAATAACCTGAAAGAAATTAATGTGCTTGTTGCGGGCAATATAGATGAAACTGCACAGCATATCCTCAACAGGATCCCATTTATCCTGATGTTGATAATGGTTATGCTTGTCGGTTTCGGGCTTGCAGGAACATACTTTATCATAAGACCGATCAGGTCTGTCACTGAAGGAGCAAGAGCTCTCGGAGAGGGGAAACTTGAGCATAGAATAGATGTTACCTCTGAGGATGAAATGGGGGAACTGGCATCATCATTTAACATAATGGCTTCTGAGCTTGCGGGCAAGGCAGCATCAATGCGGAAAAACACAAAGGAACTTTCAGCTCTCTATGCGGTTGCTAAAAGCGTAAGCCAGTCGCTTGATATTGATGAAATGCTCAACAGTACGCTTCTGAACGTATTACAGGTAATGGGGGCCGAGGGCGGCGCGATAAATCTCGCAGAAGAAGATGGGACTGTTTTGCAACTTAAAGTTCATAAGGGGCTCTCTCAAAAATTTGTTGATGCTGTTAAAACAATAAAAATGGATTTTGGGGTTTCGGGTCAGGCTGTAAAAATGAGAATGCCAGTTGCTATTGACACATCCGGGTATCCGGAAGAGAGTCTCATACCATTGCTGCGTGATGTGGGGATCGTATCCATTGCAAGCACACCCATCTTATTTAAAGACAGGATCCTCGGGACTATAAATATCCACTATATGCACCCTCATATATTATCGCAGGATGAACTGGACCTTTTTGCATCTATTGGGAATGAACTTGGAGTTGCGGTGGAAAATCTTAATCTGTTCGCAGAAATTCAACGCCACGATAGAACCCTGGAGGCCCTCTATACCATAGACAGAGTGATAAGCCAGACCCTGGATCTGGAGATCATATTCCGGGATGCACTATCAAAGACACTGGAAGTAACAGGAACGGAAGCAGGAGGTATATCTATTCTGGAACCGGATGGAAAAACACTGAGCCTTAAGAAACACCAGGGATTATCCTCCGAACTTGTTCAGGAATTCTCAACGATAATGGTGGGGAAAGGCGTATCCGGAAAGGCTGTCAGTTCAGGTAAAACAGTGATCCTGGATGTCCAGAAGTATCCAGACCCCGATCAGCTCTCGCTTCTGGTAAAGGATGGAATACACACTATTATCAGCACTCCTCTTGTAGCAAAGGGAAAGTCTGTTGGAGCCCTGACTATCATAAACCGGAGGCTTCGTTCTTTCTCACAGGAGGATCTTGACCTGTTAGATTCAATCGGAAGCCAGATAGGAGGTGCGGTAGAGAATGCCATGCTATTTGGTGAATTAGAACGTCATCACAGGATGCTAAATACCCTTTATTCCATTGAAAGCGTGGTCAGCAGGTCATT
>JAHIFK010000193.1 GCA_018900975.1 Methanobacteriota archaeon | reverse complement strand
TGGATTTACACCCTTTCGGGTCAATGGAATATGATGGTAAGTAAATCCCTCATCTGCTATGGTGGCCGTAGCATGTCCTTCTGGTGTTGCTACATGAACATCAAAACCAACGAATAATTTTTCAGAATCCAGATGACAGCATAACATTCCTTGATGCTGGAATCGTAATTCCACAAGATATTGTGCTCATTAAAGGTTCTGGAGTTGATATGTCATTATTCACTCCTTCCCCTGAAGCTTTAGGTAGCCCGGCAGTAATATTGGCTTCGCGCATGCTCTGGGATAAAGGTGTAGAAGAGTTCGTGATAGCGGCAGGATCACTTCATAAAAAGGGTGTCAAGGCAAAGTTTGTGCTTGTTGGAGATACTGACCCAGGAAATCCAGCAGCAGTGCCAGAAGCACAGCTTGAGGTATGGAAGAGCAGCGGCATAGTAGATTGGTGGGGCCAGCACAATGATATGCCTGCTGTGTTTGCCCGTGCCCATATAGTATGTTTACCCTCATATAGAGAGGGATTGCCAAAAGTATTGATCGAAGCAGCCGCATGCGGCCGGGCAATCGTGACAACAGATACTCCCGGATGCAGAGAAATTGTGCGCCATGGTGAAAACGGACTGCTCGTTCCTGTACGTGATAGCAAGGCTCTGGCAGATGCTCTGCGGATACTGATCGAGAATCCGGCGTTGCGAGCTAAAATGGGCGCTCGGGGACGCGAGATCGCGGTCGCAGAATTTTCGCAAGAGCAAGTTATAAAAGAAACTTTATCGGTTTATTATGAATTGCTGAAAGATAAATGGCCGAAATAGAGGAGTTAACAAAATGAAACAGGTCATGGTAACAGGTGCAAGTGGTTTCATAGGACAGCACTTGGTTAACAGATTGCTATCCCAGGGCGTAAACGTGCATGCTCTTGCCCGCAGACGAAAAGTCCGGTTCTCTGATGAGGTTGAAGTTTTTGAAGGCGATATATCTGACAGTGATGCTGTAAAAAGAGCAGTTGCAGGCGTGGATACTGTAATCCACCTGGCGGGCAAGGCGCATGACTTTTCAGGAAAAGACAGTGCTAAAGATTATTTTTCTGTAAATATAGAAGGAACAAAAAATCTTTTAGGTTGCTGCAATAATTCAGAGGTCAGGAATTTTATCTATTTTAGCAGTGTAAAGGCAATGACCGAAGAGAGTCGGGATATTCTGGATGAATCATTCTTTCCGAATCCTGCGACCCCTTACGGTGAGAGCAAACTTGCCGCTGAAAAACTTGTTGCAGAGTATGGCGCAAGATATGGGATCAAAACTGCTTCTTTGCGTTTATCTGCCGTATATGGTCCTGGGAATAAAGGCAATTTTTATACGTTGATAGAGGCAATAGATCGGGGAAGATTTGTGATGATGGGTCGCGGCAACAATTCGCGCAGCATGGTTTATGTAGGGAATGTCGTTGATGCCACAATTGCTGTTATCGAACGAAATAAATCATGTGAGGCGGTTTATATAGTGACGGATGGGATTGATTATACGGTCAAGGAATTGTATGAGGTAATTGCGAAAGGATTAGGTAAGAGACCTTTGCCATTTTATATTCCAATGAGCATCGCAAAAGGACTCGGCTGGGCTGGAAATATAGGGGGCAATATTATAGGAAAGCCACTCCCATTTAATTCAGAAGTTCTGGACAAACTTACCAGCTCCTCCACCTTTTCATCCCGCAAGATCCAGGAAGAGATCGGATTCAAGCCAAAATATGATCTTTATATTACCATGAATGAAACGATTGAGTCGTACAGGAGATCTAAATCGAAAATATGAATATTACCATAAAACGGATGTTTGATTTTATATCAGCTTCTTTATTATTCCTGGTATTGCTCCCGATAATTCTATTCATATCGCTACTTATAAAGTTAACATCCGATGGCCCCGTATTTTATATCTCGGACAGGGTCGGAGTTCAAAATAACATCTTTAAAATGTATAAATTCCGTACAATGAAAGTTGGCACTCCTCCTCTTGCAACTCATCTATTAACAAACCCGGAAAAATACCTGACTCCAGTCGGCAAATTCTTAAGAAAAACAAGCCTTGATGAACTGCCTCAACTTTTTAATATCATTCGAGGCGAAAT
>JAHIFK010000192.1 GCA_018900975.1 Methanobacteriota archaeon | reverse complement strand
GTCCAACCTTGAAGGGCTGGACGCTGTATTTCCTGCGAAGCGCTGCCATGATACCCAGGGCTACTGTGGTTTTTCCAACGCCGCTGCCTGTGCCTGCGATGAGAATTGCCGGGGTACTGGTAATGAGTTGTCACCGCCTCAAATGTAAGTTCATTTTTTGCATCCCGTCCGTAGTATCTACTGTAAGGTTATGTACAATTTGTACCCACCCTTTAGCGATAGGTTCATTCCGTTGTTTCATTCTCTTTAAATATGAGATCTAATCGAAGCGATCACACGATCTTTTATATCTTTTGTTCCGTTGATAATAACGATTTTATGAAGAGTGCCATAGTGAGGGTCATGGATAGAGCCTATTACTTCAAATCCTCTTTTTTTATACACTTCAATAAGCTCTTTATTATCAAATACATAGCCGTATATGAAGCTAAATTCATGATAGAACATGTAGAAACTGATTAATTTTAACAATGTGCTGGCGTATTTGTTACCTTTCTTGATTTCCGCTGTTGCAATTATGTCAAGGAATAAACCTTTATAGCTATCGAGGTGTTTCTCATAAAATTGAACGATCGAACAAATCTCACCTTTATCTTCAACCAGATAGACCTTGGCAGATGAATGTTCCTGGTTTTTGAAAAAATCTGAAAGGGAGTTTTTATCGATGTTTGGATTCCCGCACCGGAAATCCTTCTTACAATCCTCACATGATATTTTCCTGACTATTCCTTTTGAATAGGTTCGTATTGGATAATCACTCCATGGAAAATATACTTTGCCGCCCCTGATTTTTGACTCGTCTGAGATATGGATATCTCCGTTTTTAAAGTGACATGACACAATGTCTTTGTAATTCCAATATTTTTTGAGTCTTTTGGCGATATGTTCCCCGCCATGATCGACCGCCAAAATAATATATGAATCAAATCCTTCCGTGACTATTTTTTTGTGCGCCTGGCGCAAACCATTGTCTATACTATTTTCATCAAAAAATATCTCCCTCAAAAAAATCTTCTCTTAAAAAGTTATAATTCTTTCCTGCTGTCTATCTCATATAAAGTCTGCGGACTTACCATAGGCGACTTTTCAACCAGTTCACCCCAGCCGTCTGCAAAACATTCAATACACATATCATTCAATTGAGGGTGCTCCTCACCAAGATGTAGCCCACATGACTTGCATTCCGAAACCATAATTACTCCGATAAACAGTTTAATTATAACTAACTATCATTAAATGTTATTTGTATTAATACTTTTTGCCTAATTTTGAATTCAATTTTTAATATTGATATTAATAATATTAAGATATTGGCTCCGTTTTTCCAGTTTTTAAGCTATTTGCATCCTTTTTTCCTGATATGCTTCCCTCTACTATCTTTATCTCATCCTCAGTCAGCCCGTACAGCTTATAAACTATCTGATCAATTAACCCGTCCGTCGCTTCGATCCTTCCCATGAGAGGCTTCAGTTTTCCAGCGGAATCGTTGTACCATTGCTGTAAATGCTTATAATTAGAAGGACTCTTGGGGTCGTATCCAGCCTTCAGCTTCTTCTTATTTTTGGCAAGAACATCAATGAGATTCTGGAATTCGTGGCTGTAATACTCCTGTATCGCGGTTTTATTAGAGAGGTCTTCAACAGAAACGCCTATCTCGCCTTTTAAGAAGTCTAAAAAGCTCTTTATCTCCCCATTCTTCTCCTTATTCATCTCTATCATCCGCTCCGCAAGATATGCGAGCAGATCATGTACCACATCGCTCTCTTCTGGCGCAGCAGAGAGGCGCTCGCCAACGAACTCAAGGAGCTTTTGACTGTTCGGCGCGCCCAAAAACTCAGAGTACAGCGCCTTCGCCTGCTCCACAAGGGCGGCGCGGCGGTCGGGAGGCGTGGTGAAGGAGATGCGGCGGATGGTTTATGAGACAGATTTCTTTAATTTCCTAGCTTCAATAAGAGTATCCGCACCTTTCATAATGTCATTTTCTGATACATTTAGCGGGATTCCTATCTCCTGAAGTTTATACATAAACATCCTTTTAGGCAGACCTGCAATTTCTGAAGCTTTCCCCAGCGAAACCGAACCTTCAGTATATTTCCTGATAGCTTTTTTGATCTTATATTCCTGAATATATTTAATAATGAAGGATTTCACGAGTTCTTCTTTATCAGTAGAGGTCTCTTTCGAGATCTCCTGCAACCATTTGAGGTAATCATCCTTGAGGTTTACTGTTATTTCCATTTTAGTATCACATCTTTAGCCTTTTCAATACTTTTATCACTTATTGATACTCGAGCCTGTCCAGCATGAGAAAGGCTTCGTTAATGTCAATACTGCCGGTTAAACAGGCATCAATTACAATGTTTGCAGACGATATATATTTTATTCCAGTACGTTCAAGTACCCTATAAATTCTTGAATCATCTATCAAAACTATATACTCCCTGTTGTCAAAAGCAGTTGATGCAAGTTCAATCTCCCCTGAAGTAATGCTTATCTCATGCCTGATATCTTCTGGAATCTCATCTTTTTCCAACACCCGGATGAACTTTTTTTCCACAAAATCCATGAATATTTTAGCATCCTGTGCAAAATCCTCTCCTTCACGGATTTCCTCGACCACTTTTGGCGTAGTATGCACGTTAAAATTCCCAATTAAATACAAATGAAGCCCGATTTCAAAAACATTAATCCATGAAGATGTATTAATCAGTATTTTCGGTTTTTGAGCTCTTTGCATTCTTTTCTCCTGAAGTACTCTCCTCTACGATTTTTATCTCATCCTCAGTCAACCCATACAGCTTATAAACTATCCGGTCAATCAGTTCATCCGTCGCCTCAATCCTCTTCAAACGCGGCGCCAGCTTTCCCATAGAAGCATTAAACTCACCCTGCAACTTCTCTTTCGGCTCGCGTCTCGTGGGGTCATAGCCTTCCTTGAGCTTCTTCTTATTCTTCGCCAGTGCGCCGAAAAATCCCTCAAAGTCATGCGCATAATATTCTTTGAGCGCAGTCTTGTTCGCCAATTCCTCCACAGGCGCGCCAATTTCCCCCTCAAGCCAGCGCAGGAACCCCTTTATCTCCCCATTCTTCTCCTTATTCATCTCTATCATCCGCTCCGCAAGATGCGCGATCAGGTCATGCACCACATCGCTTTCCTCAGGCGCAGCCGAGAGGCGCACGCCAACGAAATCAAGGATTTTTTGACTGTCCGGCGCGCCTTCTGTGTACAGCGCCTTCGCCTGCTCCACAAGCGAGGCGCGGCGGTCGGGAGGGG
>JAHIFK010000191.1 GCA_018900975.1 Methanobacteriota archaeon | reverse complement strand
ACGCTTGTTAAGGTGGTGGATTTCTGCAACTCTCTGCACATATACGAAGCGGACTGGGAGGCTGCATCAAGTGTAAAGCCGCTGCCCAGGAGCCCCCAGATGATGCGTTATTAAGTTCAAACAGGTATAGGGCATTATTTCGCCCTCATATAGTCGTAATTTTCTCACTTTCGTGTGAGTAAAAAACTACTTCTGCTCGTCATACCCTATCTCTTCTTTTGTCAGGTAGCATGCGGGGTCGTCAGCCCAGACGTTGCCATATATTGCTTCTGCGCGCACCCTGAAGTTCCCGTTGCATATGTCGAACCACTTGCATTTTGCGCACCTGTCAGCATTGGCTTTTATGAGAGCTTTGCGGTTCTTAAGACCCTTCATAAGCTCATTGCTTGTGTCAGTCCAGATCTCGCTGAACTTCCTTTCCTTCACATTGCCAAATGAATAATGCCTCCAGAATTGGTCAGCGTGGACTGAGCCGTCCCAGGATACGCATCCTATGCCTATACCTGTTGAGTTGCCCTGGTTCATCTGCAGGAGTTCGAATACGTCCTTTGCCCGTTTCGGGTCTTCTTTCAGGAGACGGAAGTAAACATAAGGCCCGTCACAGTGGTTGTCAACCGTGAGCACTTCCATCGGGAAACCCCTCTCATGCGCTGCCTTTGTCCTATCCATTATGAGGTCAAGGGTCTTCCTGCTTTCCTCATGCGACAGTTCGTCTTTTACGAGCTTTGACCCGCGCCCTGCATAAACAAGGTGATAGAAGCATACCCGCGGGATCTTCTCTTTTTCAAGAAGGTCAAATATCGCAGGGATGTCCTCGACGTTTTTCTTGTTTATCGTGAACCGAAGACCGACTTTAATACCTTCCGCAAGGCAGTTGCGCATGCCCTGGAGCGCCAGGTCAAAAGCGCCCTGTAAGCCCCGGAATTTATCGTTGGTCTCTTTCATACCGTCCAGGGAAACGCCCACATAGGACAGACCGATCTCCTTTAGAACCTTTGCCATCTTTTTATCAATAAGCGTCCCGTTCGTTGAGATCACTGCGCGCATGCCCTTTGATCTTGCGTACATCGCAAGTTCCGGCAGATCCGGACGCATGATGGGTTCGCCGCCTGAGAATAATATAACAGGCGCGCCGAACTGCGCCAGATCGTCTATGAGTTCCTTTCCCTGCTGCGTTGTCAGTTCATTCGTGTACTCAATGTCCTTTGACTGGGCGTAGCAGTGAACGCATTTAAGGTTGCAGCGCCTTCCCATGTTCCATACGACGACTGGTTTTTTGTCCTTTGAGAATTGAAGCAGATGCGACGGCAGCTTTCCTGATTCACGCCCGTACCTGAGCGCGTCAGAGGGTTCAACAGTCCCGCAGTAAAGTTTTGAAATACCAATCAATTTTTCTCCTGTATTGTTCGAATCATTACGAATTAATTTTATTTAAATATTTTCCTGTATTACTCAAATTCTATGAGCAATCCTTTCTGTTCAACGGATTTGATCCTTATCGAACCTGTGTTTTGGGCGATCTCTTTTTCTATGTGCACAGTAACGCCGCCCTGCCTGAAGGTAACATCACCGGTAAGCTCCTTTTTTACCGGTTTAAGCTCGAACTGCTTGCAGCACCCGCCGCCGCTTGTGAATATCCGCATGGCTTGTGCTTTCTCGCTTTCCAGCGCTTTCTTCATGAACTCGATAGCTTTATCGTCTATAAAAAGATTGTTCATTTTGTCTCAGATACTCTTATTACTGCTTTAATAGATAAAACGCTCATACCGACCTTCTTGTTATAAGGATTGTTGTAACAATTATGTTTTTCTGGGTATCGATATTAGAATTGTGGCATCCACTTTCGCAGTCCACATAGAAAGAGATTCCGGATTAGAAAGAGGTAAAGCCACTCCCAATCGCTTCCTATCCAATAAACCTATCCAAATCATATTATACTATGTAAGCATATATATTTATGCATCCAAATAATTATGATAGTTATACTTATTATAATCATACACCCCTCAGAAATATAATTCTTAAATACATCACCACCTCAAATCGACACAAAACCTAAAAAATTTTTACTGGATAGTCCCAAAACAATTTCTAAGATATAGTTTCGAAAAAAAACTCTAACGATATGTATATATATTGCATATATTTATACTTATTATGATTATTAAGCTGAAACTTGTCGTAAGTGGAAAATTGTTGGAAAAACCAACACATGATGAATCAAACTTATGAATAAACTAAAAATACTTGTAGTGGATGATGTACCATTAAATCTTGAATTTATGGAAGGTGTTTTTTCAAAGGATTACGAGGTTATTAAGGCATCAAATGGGATCGATGCATTAATCATGGTGGAAAAAAGCTTGCCAGACCTCATACTTTTAGATGTTATGATGCCAAATATGAATGGTTATGCGTTTTGCAAGCAGATCAAGAGAGACATTAAAACCAGCACAATACCTGTTTTGATGATAACATCTCTCAGGGAAGAGAAAGATAAGCTAAATGCAATAGAATCCGGTGCAGATGATTTCATGACCAAACCTGTCGATATTATTATATTAAGATCAAGAGTGAAATCGTTGCTTGAGGCCAGGAAACACGACAATACTGAGTCGGTACCATCGAATATTAATATCTACAAAGTATTTTAAATCAATATTGTGACACTTATTTTCCGACAAGCCTTCAGTCTGGATCCATCCAAAATTCCCGAAATGACTATAAAGGTATGGATAGATTAGAAGGGTACAATGATAAAAGCAACAGAACGGTCTTGAGCATCATGGACTTAAAGACTATCGCTAAAGAGATCAGGGAATTCGAAGGCTTAACCCGCAAAAAGACCATCTCTGACCTTATCAACATATTTGAAAGTGTACGTTCTGAGTATGGCAACTCTGTGGTTGATTTTGGTGATGACGCTGCCGTGATCGATATTGGGGGCGATGATTACGTCTTATTTGCCGCTGATGGCATCTGGACAAGGCTTATAGAAGCGAGCATGTGGTGGGCCGGATACAGCTCCGTACTTGTCAATGTAAATGACATTGCTGCCATGGGCGGTAAACCAGTGGCGATGGTGAACATACTTTCATCGAGCAATAAAAATGCCTGCAAGGAACTTCTCAGGGGTATAAAGGACGGGGTAGCGAAATTCGGCGTTCCTATGGTAGGAGGTCACCTGCATCCTGATACACCATATACATCGCTTTCTGTGGCTATCATAGGTACTGTAAAGAGGGGCTGCGAGATCAGGAGCAGTACTGCAAAACCAGGTGACTCAATTATAGCGGCATTCGATATGGATGGAAGAATGGGACCGAACTCTCCGTATAGTTTTGATTCTACAACTATGAAAGGACCGAAAGACGTGCGTGCAAAATACATGGTGATGCAGGAACTCGGGGAAAAACACCTGCTGACCGCGGGAAAGGATATAAGTAATCCCGGTGTTATCGGGACACTGGCGATGCTCATCGAAACAAGCCGCACAGGTGCGCGCGTAGACCTTACGAAGATCCCAGCCCCTGCAGATGTTGATTTTATCCAGTGGTTAAAGGTTCACCCTGCGACAGGTTTTATTGTAACGTCTCTGCCTGAAAATGAGGTAGAGGTAGTACGTCTTTTCGAGGGCGCAGGATATAGGGTTGAGGTAATCGGCAGCATTGATGATACCCTCAAACTGGATATATACAATGGGGATGAGCGCGTGACGGTTTTTGATTTCAAGACTGATATTGTTACCGGGATTAAGAATTAGTCATAAAATATATTTTATAGTAGTATATAAGTTGTGATCAATCCTGGATTTTTGATGCATCGCTCGGTTTTAATAACTCCTCCCTTCGAACATCCGCCCCTGCGCGGTATGCCGCTACTATAGCTCCAAGAAGTATCGGGGCTACAAAGAAACCGGCAATGCCTCCGACCATTCCTCCGCCCAGGAAAGCAAGGATGATAAGCATCGGATGAATATCCGATTTTGCCTGGATGATATAGGGTCTGATAAGTAGTTCTGGCGGCAGGATCACTACTACGAAAGTTACCAACATAAAAATGATCGCGCTCTCGCTTCCCATTTCAAAATACCTGAATATTCCAAGCACTATTACTACCAGCCAGCCAGTTAATACGGGAATGATCGCTGCAAGCACCATAATGGCAGAGAGTGCAAGAACGTTTTCAAAACCAAATGCCCAGAAGACTATTAACGAAAGGATCCCTACTGAGATCGCACTGTAAGTATTTCCTATGAAAATGGCAGAAAGGATGCCGTCTAAATGTCTAATGAACCTGATTGAGAAACTTTCCACTTCCTGAGGGATAATATCTGTTATCTTAGTGATCAAACGCTCGCCATCCATGAGAAGGTAGAAACAAATAAGCACTGCAAGCAGGGTGTTAAGTGCCAGGACTAAAAAATTGACTACGATCGAAAAGGTCAGATACTGCCTCAGTACGGGGAACAGGTAAGAGGAAAAATTCAGTATCATATCTTTGATCTTATTGCGGACGAAATCAGGCATGCTCAGCTTCTCAAGCAAACTCAATAAAACACCAAGGACATATTCCTGGTTTTTAACGGCCCAGATAATATCGTTTATGATCTCAATGATGCCGAACCCGAAAATAAGGAAAACCGGAATAACGATAACGCCTGTGGCAATATACGGTGCTGCTTTCGGAGAATACCTGTCAATAACGCGTTTCATAGGCCTTGCGATATAAGCAAGCACTATGCCCATTATTATACCGTCAATGAGCGGGATTATTACAAACAGGAACATGGCGGCTATCAGGAGGATCAGCACTGAAAACACGATCTTCCATTTATGTTTTATAATAACTGAGATCCCGTCGGTTAATTGTCCATCTGGCATTGGCATTAATTATGTTTTTAATGAATATATATTAATCGTCGGGAGAAAGGGGCTTGATCTATAGCATCAATAAACCGTTGGATTTTTTTCACTTAACTTGATATCACGATTAGATCAATATTTTAAGATCAAGTATTTGTGGTATTGGAATTATGATGAAAGCTATGGTATCTGAAGAAACGGAACCGCAGATAAACGCAGATGAACGCAGATTAAATGCTTTGT
>JAHIFK010000015.1 GCA_018900975.1 Methanobacteriota archaeon | reverse complement strand
CTTGAATTTCTTCTCTATGGATGCGCCGTTGGACTTGATCTTAAGCGTTCCGCCCTTCAAGAGCTTGAGCGCCCTTGCTGTGTTCAGGCTCAATTCCACGAAGTCATTATCATCAGCAAGGTTGAACCATATGAATGGGTTGTAAACGCTCACAAGCGCAGTTTTTGCTTCAGTAGGTTTTGCTGCTGCCTGTATCGCGGCGTAGGCTGGTCTATCGTACTTCGGAATAGTAAACTCATCTACTGCCGTTATTCCTATCGCCTTTTTCACGGATTCATGAAGAGCATTGAACTCGAATTTTGCGCCTGCAATGATACCAAGCGCATCCAGTCCATTAGTTCCTGCGCCGCCTAGAGCCTGCGCTCTTCCCTCATTGTTGAGGAGAGTACCCTTCTTCTTATACAGCGGTTCATGGGCTATGATGATGTTCGCCTTTGATGATATGGCGCTCCCTGTCTGCACGATCAGGTTCGTCAGTTTCCCGAGCGTCTCCGTGGGTATTATCGACGGGTCAGATTCAAGGCAGAACAGCGTCTTTATCGCCCCTTTGTTGATATCCTCCACAAGCTGAGCCAGCGACCTCTGCTTTGCGTCCTTTGACAGCAGATATGCGCCCGTGGAATTTGCGAACGGTTTGAGGAAAGTTATTTTCGCGCCAGCGTTCTTTGCAAGAGCCAGCACGTTCTTTACCTGCTCCGTATCCGAGAGCGGATGGAAATCAGCTATAACAAGCGAATCCTTTGTAAGCTGAAGTTTAGAAACATCTGTGGGCTTTATAATTTCATCAGCAATTGGCAGAGTCTTCCACCACACAGCAGTGATCTTTGCCCCTTTCTTTTTTGCAGAAAGCAGACGCCTGACGATAAGTGGATACTGTTCGTATGGGTCGATAAAGAGCACGATATGTTTAGCTGCCTCAATATCACTGTAAGGTATTCCCACGCTCAATGTCTGATAGGTATCCTTTGGAAGGGTTTCGAAGTTGACTCCGGTGCATAAATATGAGCCGGCAACTTTATTGAATGCAAGAAGTTCTTCGCAGGTGGTATTTCCGAAAGAGAGGAATGCGGCATTTCCTGCTGATATTCTCTTTGCAGCCTCTTTGGCAGCGTCTTCAGGAGTGACTTCCGTTCCATCGATCATCGATTTTGCCGGCGCATACAGCTTTGGAAGGCTCATCCCGAACCTGCACAGCTTTCCAGCATTGGCAGGTGAGGATTTCCTGAAATCAACATCAATAGCGTCGTTCTCGCGGATGTACAGCCCGCAGCCGAAATTGCAGCCCGGGCATATTGTAGAATAAACATTATCGCTCATTCGAGAACCTCCTTTTTGTGATTCTTAACAAATGGACGAAGAGGTGATAATCCTGATGAATCCTTGAATATCTCTGTGTTCTCTGTGAACTCTGTGGTAGAAAATCCGTCACTTACAGGATTTCTATCCGTGATCCTATTACGAACATCAACACTATCCATGATCCTATTGCGAACATCAACACCAAAACCCAGAGGTGTTAATCCTGAAGAATTTCCCAATGTCTCTAAGTTCTCTTTTGGTACCATCCCTTTTCCCAATGAACCAAAGAAATCAGGAGCAGACCTGCTCTCTTCTTTCTTTTTCTGGTTCCTTTTAATACTATGATCTTCACTCATTTAACTTCACCTCGAAATATGGCGGTTTTCGCATATCCATCCCGGGTTCGTATTTCAACTGCTCCTGTATCGGGTTCGCGAACATCCTGTAAAGTCTTGTTAGAGGAATATCCACAGGACATACATCAGTACACTGCCCGCATCCTATGCAAGCATCCGCAAGGTGGGTGAACCGAACGAGATGGTACATGGACATCTTATACGCATCAGCACGCAGATGGTACTCGGTGCATTTTGAAACATCACCGCACGAGCAGGTGGGACAAACTGTTTTACATGCGCCGCAGTCTACACAATGCTCAAGTTCTTTCCTGAAAAACTCAAGCCTGTTATCCATTGGAACAAATATCTTACCTTTCCACTTCTTTCCAAGGTCTTCCATCACGCCTTTTATCTTTGCGCGAATTGCAACTCCCTTCTCATCAGGTTTTTGCACCTGCACAAATCCTGCGTCAACGGCATTCTGAAGGAGCTTTGCGCCTTTTTCTGAATTTATCTCAACAAATGTGGCTTTTCCCACAAGGTCTCCGATAACGCCCCAGTTGCCGCAAGCGATATCGGAATTATTTGGCACTTTTATCGTGCAGTAACGGCAGCTCTCGCGCCTTCCGTATCCTTTCTCTTCAAGCTCGTCAATCGTGATAGCATGTTCTTTTCCGTCCTTTGTCTCAAAGATCAACTTACCCTTCTCGATCTCTTCACCGTGGACGTCTTCCGGTTTTATCTTATACATCACTTCAAGCATCTCACGCGTTACAACAGGATGCATCGATCCGCCGCAGTTAAGACCAACGATAAATGTATTGTCCAGATTGATCGCATTGCGTTTACCCTGCTCGATTATGGCGCGCGCATCGCATCCCTTTGCAGGCAGAGCGACTTTCAGGTTCCTGTCAGCTATGAGCTTTGCAAAATTGCTTGGTACAGAGTGCAGGGAACCCGCAGAATTCAGAACCTCGTTCACATCAGAAGTGATTATCGGAACAGCTTCGAACTCGTTGATCTTCTTTAGCACCACAACTGCATCCACAAGCTTCTTTTCAAGCGCCGCTGCAAGCATTGAAGTCACAAGACCGCCTGAGCCTCCGCGCTTTCTTACATCCTCTTTGGTTGACCAGCCAACATACATTTCTCCTTTCTGCATCTACACCACCCCCTCAGGTTTCAGAGGACTTGGACCGAGTTTCTTTATCTGCGCTGTCACATCGCGGATGAAATTCGCGAACCTCTCGCCTTCGCTTGCTGATATCCAGTTAAGTTGAAGTCTCTCTTTCTCAATACCCAGCTCGTACACCACGTTTTCAAGATACTTGTATTTGATCTTGGTCTTATCATTGCCGTTCACATAATGGCAGTCCCCG
>JAHIFK010000190.1 GCA_018900975.1 Methanobacteriota archaeon | reverse complement strand
ATCAACATATTAACTTATTATTCCTGTAATAATGTTAATGTATATTGATTTTTCGGATAAGTGATTCCGAAGTAGCTGTATTAGAGTTATTACCAGTATTGACTGGTTTAACTTAAAAAAGTGGTATCTGAATAGTCACAACGTTTTTAACCAAATAGATTAGCCGGATATCCGAACAGAAAACGGGATAAACTTGAAAGAGTCAATTCCACAGATGCTTTCTTCATCATTTCAATATAAATAAATCTTTATATCCCTCTTCCGCCAATATCCATGAAATCATGAAACAACTAGAAACCTTAGAGGGCATTGGCGGTCTCCTTACCGCATTCAGGAAGCTCGCCCGCGGCAGGGATAAAATAACCTTTATCGGCTGCCCTGGCTGGTGCAATCCCTTTGCCGAGCTTCTCGGCTATGTTCTTCGGGATGCAGGAAAAGAGATGGTCTTTATACCCAACCTCAGGAAAGAGCTGACTGCAAAAGTCGAAATGACTGAATACGGCATGCAGCTCGGTGAAATGTCTGACCCTGCTTCCGATACAGTCGTGCTTCTCGGTGGTCTGGCGATGCCGAAGATGGAAGTAGACGTGAACGGTCTTATTGTGTTAATAGGTGAAGTGACTGCAGGGCATGATGACAGGCAGATAATCGGAGTATGCGTGGGCGGCATCTTCCAGAAAGCGGGATGGGACAAACTGATAGATTTTGACTATCTTGTGGATGCTGACATGGAAGTTACAACATACGTATTCAAATGAATAAACTCTCAAACCTGTTCATCAAAACAAGCCTTGTATATCTTGGGCTCAGTACCATTCTCGGAGTACTGATAACGATCGGTCCAGGTTACAGCTTTATGCATTCCCACCTTGCGCTGATAGGCTGGGTGACTTTTTTCATTTTCGGCGCAGCTTATGAGATCATTCCGCATTATTCAGGTCGTCCTGTTTTCAGTGAAGCCCTTGGACATATCCACTTCTGGCTAGGCAATATCGGTCTTATAGGACTGGCGCTTTCGTATCCTTTTATGAGGATGTATATGCTGAAAGGTAAAGATTATTCGGATGCTATGCTGATGGTTATTTTATTCGGGTTTATAGAGACAATTTCAATATTCATGTTCATATACAACATCTGGAAGAGCATGGGGAAAAGTAAATAATATTAATCGACATAAGTGATATATATGGAATGGGAACCCGAAGCATTACAAGAACTTGAGAAAGTACCTTCGCATGTCCGCATCATGGCAAAAATGGCCATCGAGATGTCATTAGGAAAAAAAGGTAATACCATTGTTACCCTTGCTGATGTCAGGGAAGCTGAAGCGCAGTTTCGGGCCTTGATGAAAAAAGACGAAAAGACTACCAGGATAGCCGTTGTCAGATGCGATATCGTAAGTGAGGTATGCCCGGGTGTGGCATGCTTCAATGCATTCAATAAAAGAAAAGTTCATTTCAGTGATTATAGAAAGGATACCGAAATAATAGGCTTTTTCACCTGCGGAGGATGTCCGGGGCGGCGTATTTTCAGGCTTGTGGACAACCTCCTTAAGCATAACGTTGATGTGATACATCTGAGCTCCTGCATGCTCATGGAAAAAAGCTATTCTAAATGCCCTCACCTTGAAGATATCAAAAAGATGATAACCAGAAAAGGCGTGAAAGTAGTGGAAGGAACACATCATTAGATGGAACTTACAAAAACAGAAAGTTTATGTCTGGTAAAGACCCTGATATTCTGTTATTCAGAAAGCTTTATAAATGTTCGTAAACATACGAACGTATGGAGAAAAATATGAGTATAACAAAAGACAACACGATCGAAGAAATTGTAACGAATCATCCAGAGACCATGATGGTATTTATGAAACACGGGCTCCACTGTGTAGGATGCCATGTGGCAGCATTTGAGAGCATAGAACAGGGCGCAATGGCGCACGGCATCAAAGTGGATGCGCTCTTAGATGACCTGAACAAAGTTGTATCATCAAAAAAATAATTACTGAACTTCCTTCATAGGAAGTTCTTTATCAGATCGTCCCTTGTGTTCGAATTTGAGTTGCCGTCATTTACCTTGATTATTTTCTGCGCTTTCCTTTTTCCAGGCGGGCAACCCGAGCACTCATAAACAAAATGAATAAAACCGGTCTCAGGATTCTCAACTGTCTTTACATGGTCATACGAGGTATGGCAGTCAGAACATGTCCCCACAACAGGAACATTCTCATTGCAATGATGACACATGACAACCACCACATCTATAACTTCATTCTTTGTATTTATCGCAGATATTGTATATGAGTCAGATTCGGAAGGCATGATCAACTTCACATAATAACCTAGGTGTATATTAAATCTTATGGATTTGTTACGGTAATGTCAAAAACCTGCAAAACGAAAGGTTTATTCATTTTCATGTTATTATGTCAAACGAGGTGAATTGTTTGACAGAACATATACCGTCTATTAAAATAGATTATACACGTGCTATTCAAAATGCATGCTTAAACTGCGGTAATAAACACAAATTAGATTGCCCCGTGGGGTTGGCAAAAGCGCAGATAGAAAGCACAAACGATCTTTTAATTGAATTCTACAGACCAAAGTAAACCAAAACCTATTATATTCCCGGCGGCATATGAGCCATCCGTGACGAATATAGCAGTGCTAGTTTCAGGAAGAGGCTCGAACCTTCAGGCGATCATCGACAGCATAGAAGAAGGAGACCTGAGGGCGCGAATTTCCGTTGTTATCAGCGATGCCAGAGATGCCTACGCACTTCTGCGGGCAAAAAAGCACGGGATAGAGGCTGTTTTTGTTGATCCTGAAAAATATTCTTCAAAGGAATTGTACGAAAAAGAGGTTCTGAAAACCCTGGAAAAACACAATGCTGAACTCATACTGCTTGCAGGATACATGAGGATACTTGGAAAAACCCTCCTATCTGCCTATAAAAACCGCATACTCAACATCCATCCTGCGCTGCTTCCTGCTTTTCCCGGGCTCCATGCGCAGAAGCAGGCATTCGAACAAGGCGTGAAAGTGGCAGGATGCACAGTCCATTTCGTGGACGAGAAACTTGACGGCGGCCCCATAATCATGCAGAGCTGCGTGGAAGTGAAAGAAGACGATACTGACAAATCGCTTGCAGACAGTATACTTGAACAGGAGCACAAGATTTATCCCGAAGCTGTGAAATTGTTTGTCGAAAATCGCCTCAGTATAGAAGGACGAAAAGTGAAAATATTACACTCATAAAATAAACTCATAAACTTAACTCATAAAGAAAAGGAATCATTATGCCATTAAAGACGATCGACCCTGAAATTTACGAAATAATGCGACATGAAGTCGAAAGACAGAGGAACAGACTGAACCTGATAGCTTCGGAGAACTATGCAAGCCGCGCCGTGCTCCAGGCGCAGGGCTCCATAATGACGAATAAATATGCTGAAGGCTATCCCGGCAAAAGGTATTATGGCGGATGCGAGTTCGTGGACATGGCTGAGAACCTGGCGATAGAGCGCGCAAAGGAACTCTTCGGGGCAGAGCATGTCAATGTCCAGCCTCATTCAGGTTCACAGGCCAACATGGCTGTATATTTCGCCATGCTCAAGCACGGGGATACTATAATGAGTATGGACCTGTCTCACGGGGGGCATCTCTCACACGGCAGTCCAGTGAATTTCTCAGGCAAGCTGTTCAACATCGTGCCATATGGCGTTTCTAAGGAGACAAAGACCATTGATTACGACTCTCTTATGGAGCTTGCTAAAAAACACAAGCCAAAACTTATAGTCTCAGGCGCAAGCGCATACCCGCGCGAGCTTGATTTTAAGCGTTTCCGGGAAATAGCTGACTCTGTGGATGCGCTTCTTGTTGCCGATATCGCCCATATAGCAGGACTTGTGGTTGCGAAGATCCACAGCGACCCGGTAACGTATGCAGATTTTGTAACAACCACCACGCATAAGACACTCCGTGGCCCGCGCGGCGGCATGATAATGTGCAGGCAGGAATATGCAAAGGAAGTCGATAAGTCTGTTTTCCCGGGGATACAGGGCGGTCCTCTCATGCACGTCATCGCGGCAAAAGCAGTTTCCTTCAAAGAAGCAATGAGCAAGGATTTTAGCGATTACCAGAAACAGATCGTGAAAAATGCAAAAAAGATCGCTAATGAGCTGACTATACGGGGTAACGAACTTGTCTCAGGCGGCACTGATAACCACCTTATGCTCGTTGATCTTACGCCCCAGAATATCACAGGCAAGGAGGCTGAAGCAAAGCTTAGCGAGGCTGGTATCATCCTGAACAAGAACACCATACCTTTTGAGACAAAAAGCCCGTTCATAACAAGCGGGATCCGCATCGGCACGCCTGCTGTTACCACGCGCGGAATGAAAGAAAAAGAGATGGAAATTATTGCTGATGCTATTGATATGACCCTCAAGAACATGAACGATGCAGACAGGATAAAAGAAGTAAAGAGGGATATGCTTGAACTGTGCAACCAGTTCCCGATCCCTTACGAGTGAGGTCGTTCGATGGAACCGCTTCCAGAAGTCACTGACCCCCGCGTTATCGACGGAAGAAAAATTGCTCAGAGCATTGAAGCCGGCGTCAAGAATGATGTTGAAAAGTTCGTCAGCAAGACAGGTATTAAACCTGCCCTTGCCACGATACTTGTTGGCGAGCATCCTCCTTCAAAATTATATGTGAAGCTCAAGCACTGGGCATGCAAGCGCGTGGGGATCGCATCAGAAGACCACAAATTCCCGGCAGAGGCAAAGCAGGAAGAGATAATCAAGCTGATCGAGACGCTTAACTGGCGGTCTGATATACACGGGATACTTGTGCAGCTTCCTCTTCCAAAACATATCGATGAAAGGGAAGTGATGATGCGCATTTCTCCGGAAAAGGACGTGGACGGCTTCAACCCCCTTAACATGGGAAAGATGCTCATCGGGCGCGAGGGATTTGTGCCATGCACACCAAAAGGCATTATCCTGGCGCTTGAGGAGTTCAATATCGATCCGCAGGGAAAGGAAGTGGTCGTGGTCGGGCACAGTAATGTTGTCGGGAAACCAGTGGCAATGATGCTCCTGAACCGCAATGCAACGGTAAGTATCTGCCATGTTTTCACAAAAGACCTCAAAAGCCATACAAGAGAAGCGGATATCCTTATCGTAGCCACCGGTGTTCGAGGTCTGATTAAAGCCGATCATGTGAAGCAGGGCGCCATCGTGTTCGATGTGGGTATCACGTGGCAGAACGAGAGGGTTTACGGGGATGTGGATTTTGATGACGTTCTACCTAAGGTTAAACTGATATCCCCTGTTCCTGGAGGCGTGGGGCCGATGACGATCGCTATACTAATGGAACACACATTGATGGCGGCGAGGATGCAGGTTCACTGATGGGTGCCCATATATTTTGACAGACTTTTTGTTGAAAAGAGAGACTGAAATTTTGGGTACGGCGTAGTTACGAGATATTACTTTCATCTCTCAAAGTTGAAATTCTGCTTCACGATCTTTAGCGCACAGTAATTCCCGCACATTGTACATGCTTCTGTATCCTCAGGCGACCTGCTGTCCCTTACCGCTCTTGCATGAACAGGGTCGATAGCAAGCTCATACATCCTGTCCCACTTAAGATCGCGTCTTGCCCGTCCCATCTCAAGATCCTGCCCCCTGTCGTTGTTCTTCACCATGTCGCCGATATGCGCTGCTATCCTTGCTGTTATCACTCCCTGCCTCACATCATCCACATTGGGAAGCGCAAGGTGCTCTGCCGGGGTCACGTAGCAGATAAAATCTGCTCCGTATGCGCTTGAGAGCGATGCTCCGATGGCTGCAACTATGTGGTCGTAGCCAGGGGCGATATCTGTGACAAGCGGACCAAGCATGTAGAACGGCTTATCTCCGCTCAGTCGTTTCATAAGCTTTACATTTGCATCTATCTCGTCAATAGGGATGTGTCCCGGCCCTTCCACTATGGTCTGCACCCCTGCCGCGTGCGCCCTGTCCGATAGCTCAGAGTTAATGATAAGCTCCTGTATCTGGGCGCGGTCAGTGGAGTCATGTATCGCCCCGGCGCGCATGCCGTTTCCCATGCTGAGTGTGACTTCATGCTCTTTCATTATCTCAAGCAGGTAATCAAAATCGCTGTACAGGGGGTTCTCCTTCTCATTATGCAGCATCCAGGCTGTCATGAAGGCGCCGCCGCGTGAGCACAATCCCCCGAACCGCCCCTGGTTCTTCAGCCGCTCCACTGTTATGAGGTTAATGCCAGTGTGGATAGCCATGAAATTCGTCCCGAGCTTTGCCTGCTCTGCTGTTATCCTGAAAAGCTCATCCTCTTTCATATCCACCGCGCTGCCATATTTGCGTATGGCTTCTATGAAAGCCTGGTATAGCGGCACACTTCCAACAGAAAGGCTTGTGGAGTCAATTACTTTTTTTCTGATATCATAAAAATCGCCGCCAGTAGAAAGTTCCATCAGGGTATCAGCGCCAGTCGCCTCCGCCACTTTTGCCTTTTCTATCTCCATGTCGATATCTACGATGTCAGAGGAAGTTCCTATCGATGCGTTAACCTTGGTGCGAAGTCCCTTCCCTATTCCGCATGGCTTTGTATAGCGGTACGGGCTCACAGGGATGACTATCCTGCCGCTGGCTATTCCCCGGCGCACGAATTCAGGTTCGACTTTCTCTTTTGCTGCAACCTGTTCCATTACTTCTGTCAGGTTGCCTTTTTTTGCTTCTGCGATAAGGCTCATAAGTATTACCAGGGTTTTGGAGGGATTCGATTATAGATAAATGTGTTTATTCAATTAAATTGAATTCAGGGCAAGTAAAATTGTCTAAGATTTTACGCATTTAAATCCCTTCGATGTCCGGATTATGAAGAAAGCTCTGGTGCCCTCATGGATTCCTCAGCACCATTTCATAATTTTTCAATTCCCGTTCGTCAGAAGGAATATGCTCGCTATAGCAAAAACCACACCTGCTGCGACCCTTATGTTCACTGCTTCACCCAGAATGACCACACCCAGCAGCACGCTTACAAGTAGGCTCATGTTCACAATTGGTGAAACTTTCGATAATGGACCGCTCTCAAGTGCAAGGAAGAAAATTATTGTTGCGACAGCAGCGGCGATACCTCCTGCTATCCCGTATTTTATGCTGTTCATATCCATATTGAAATCACTTTTAGTGAGAAAATACGCTCCCAGGAGTATCTGTGCAATGAATTGCGCAGTGACAAAGACCATAGAGGATGCCACAGGGTTGTTGCCTGTAGATGAAAGTTTGATAAAGAATTGCATGATCCCGTAGAGGATTACGCATGCTACAGCATAAATGATCCAATTCATAGAATAGATAGAAGAACCCGTGAAATGATAAAGATTACTTCACATTTTATCCCTTAACAACTTTGAGAGTTCATCAAAAGCCGGCGGTCTTATCTGGAATACATCAATGCCGCCTGGATATTCTATAGGTCTTCCGTCTGTGAATATCAACACGCCGTTAGTATTCTCAGGCAGTTCGTTTATTATCCCGGTAGCATGTTTTCCGATACCATCCTGTGTTTCCTGTATCTTTTTTGCCAGGTATTCTCTCCATTTATTAAAATCGATGTCCTTACCATAGAAGCCCTTATGGATTTCCTCTGTCTCAGGAGAGAACGATATTGAATATTCATCATAAAGGAGCTTAGCCTGCCTGAGGGACGTGATACTGTCGATCCCCTTGAGCTTTGCGCCTGCATCTGTCAGGGTCTTCAGGAATTTGTAATGATTGCTCTCTTTCCCTAACCTCTCAAAGAATTCAATGCCTTTTGTCTCATCCTCGTCCATGCCTTCAACATATACCATGCTGATGCTTCCGCAGGTTGACCTGAAATATTCTATCTTTTCCCTTACCTCGCCCCAGAATCTTTCCACCTTCGCCCTGTCGATATCCATTTCCTGAGACAGTTCTTCAAAAGGAAGCGTGGGCACAACATATAGTTTACGGTTTTCTTTGAAGCTGTTAGCTTCTGGTTTTTCGATCTTGCCTAACTCTGCCATGGTTCAATCCTTATGCTCGAAGGAATATAAACATTCCCGTTATATCAATTCTCTTAGTTCGTTATCAATACACCTGTTGCGGAATATTTTCAACCTGCTTTTGTGTGGCCTCCATATAAAATATTGTGAAAACATACTGCATAGCCACATAGGTGGCAACTATGAGGAACGGGTAAGTAACGATAAGGATGCTGGCAATGGAAAATACTAAAGATGCAACGAAAGAAAAGAAAATACTGAGTGAGAATTCCTTCAAATTGTTGAAAACCATGGAATATATAAAGGGGATGTCAAGGGCTTTACTGAGGGAATTCGTGTGTGCAAGACGCACACCTCCCAATTGAAATACATAGAACAGGGGAATTAGAAAAAGCATTAAAAAGAGACTCAGAAATTGAAAATTACTACTGCCAGAATAGCGATTATCATCGGCGGTATGGCATATACAAAACCGATGACAATGAATTTCAGACCATCTGCAAAAAGATCGCCGATCCTGTTAAGCTCTGGAGCTTTTTCGAGGTTCCCTGCCAGCATGCTCCTTGAAACTCGTATCAAATATCCGCCAAGGAATAAGGAGATAAGAACCATTGAAGCCACCAGGGATAAAATATAAAATACCATAGTGATCGTAAAAAATTCCGAGGCAGCGCTCTCTTTTGCTGCTTTGGGTCCAAAATAAAACATCGGAACGAAGGAAAGTACGATTATTATTAAAAATATCATTCCCAGGATAAACAGGGGCTTGAAATTCAGAGGGTATTTTATTGTTTTTTCAATATCAGCAACCATATTTCTACCTTTTTATTAATTTTTCTTTTTATCAACGATCGTCATATTTCCCCATGTCCTGGGTTCATAAATATCCGCATCAGGAGGCCAGATACCATCTGCATAGCCGCTCTTCAGGTTGCCATTCTGGGTCTCACTTACAGTATAACCATCTTCAAAGTGCGCGTCACGGAATGATTCAGGACCGTATGAGGAAACCCCCTGATAATAATTATCTGCCACACCTGTGCCAAGGTTGAAATCCTGAACTCTTCCATCCTGTTCAAAATACAATGATATCCGGTCATTCCATTCAGGAGTACCTTCCCATTCTATCAGGATATAGATATCGTGTATTAATATTTTATCCAGATTATGAATACACAATAGATTTTCGTTCAGAACAAGTAACACCAAAGTTTTTTATATGTCCCTGCCATTATCCCGCCATGCGCAAAAAACAAAAAGACTGGGCTAAGGACATGGCATTCGAGCGCATCCTCCGGCTGTTCGATCTTGCATCTTTAGAATTCAGGATGCATCCTGAACGCAGTGACAGGTACGTGCAGCTTGCAAGGCGCATTGGGATGAGATACCGAGTCAGGATGCCGCCAGAGTTGAAACGTCAGATGTGCAGGCATTGCCACTCATATTTAGTCCAGGGCGCGACTGCTCGCACAAGGCTTCAGGGGACGCATATATCTACAACGTGCCTTGCGTGCGGAAAACAGATGCGCAAACCTTACTGATCGATTTTCGACAGGATTACAGGATTAACGGGATATGGTGGATCATTTATCCTGTAAAATCCTGTCCATATCCATTGTTTTCAGCAATTTAACTCATCATTCAAAGATGTCAATTTTTCAAGATCGATTGACTGCATTCCTGTTAGCCTAACAAAAGATTAGTCCTACTGTACTTGTTTTGTGGATACGTCTATATATTTCCCCAAATTCAGAAATGAAAACAATGAAGCTTGAATGGAAGTCATTTCTTCAACAACTATATCAGATTTATTCGAAGTTTTATCTATTACCAGTGCAATCCTTATTTGAGATAAATTGTCAATGAGCTTTTTCAATGTTAGATTGAATCGTTTAGTTTTCCATGCAAGATATCTGTAAAAAAGTAAACCAACAATTGCCAAAAAAACATGAACTCTGATATTAAAATCTTTTCTATGATATATTGGCCCTATTGGCACCAGGAGTTCATCATTCAATAATTTGAAATCATCTTCTACAAGATATTTATTTTTATATGTCTGAACGATTTTTTTGGAATGCCATTCTGATTTGTCAGTAAAAATTATCAATTTACCAAAGCTCTTTTCACGTTTCTCTTCATTATTTTTTCTATTCCAGAATTTAATTTTTGGTTTCTTCTTTCCTTTAGGAATATCGCTAACTTCATAGCCAATTATTGATCTGAAATCCTTTATTATTATATCTGAAATCTCTCGCTCCACACTGCTTTTATCTCTTTCCTTCCCTCGATTGCTTTCCAATCGTCTTTTTAGATCAGTCATTTTTTCAAGGATCTTAGCTTTTCTTGAGAGATAACTTTCTTTCTGAAGTGTGTATGTTGCCTTATTATATGTGACTATTGTAGTGAATTCTTTTCCAAAAAAAGTATATTTTGTTCTATATCCATATATTTCGTGATTTTTTGAATTAGTATAAATATGTTTATAATCTTCAAGAGGAATCTCCAAAAGGTCTTCTGCCTGGTCAAATTTTGCGGATGCTACAAAACTCATTTTGGAGATTAACTTTCCAATATTATCTGTGGAATTATTACCTTTATCAAAAACAAGAGTGATATCTTCTGTATTTATTTTTAAATCTGTCAGATAATTAACTATACCGTCTATCAACTCTGGAAATTCGGTTGAATCATGTATGTTCCCAGCATAAGTTTCGTGCATAAAAGGAATATTATCCTCATTCGTAACTAATGCCACACCGACTTGATTCTTATCATATCGATGTTTTTTATTGAATCCTTTTTTTAATAAATCACTTTTATTATTATAATTATTGCAATATGTAAACCAATTTGATTCATCAAGATAAAGGATAGATGGTTTTATTCAGAAAATTTTGGCATGATAGTTTATGAGGGAATTTCCACAATATTGAAAGAGCAGAATTTTTAAACCACTCTTCCAGACCATTTTCACTTGAGACACTACTGCTTTTTCCAATTATATCCAGTAAAAGATATTCTCCTACCGTTAATCCAGCTATTGATTTCTTAGCTGTATGTTTATTTACGATTTCGATGAATTTTAGTTCTTCACTTATTTGCAGCATTGCTGCGATTTTGCCATACTGGAAAGATTTGAATCTTGCATAGGGTTTATCTTCTGAACCTTTCATCACTTCAATTATCTTTTCTGCAGTGCCAAGGTACATTTGCCAGACTTGTTTTGGTTTCCCATTAATTCTTGCCATTTCAACAGCATACCAATATATATGTCCTTTAATTATTTTCTTTTTGAGTGAAGACATTATTTACTAATTAGGCCATACATATAGAAATATGTTTTGGAAAAATCAATATCAATTAAACCAATATTGTGAATTAAAAAGTTAGGCCATACAGATCCAAAACGGCAGGGTGGTCAAAGCATAACGATTCTATCTAAAAAATTAGAGGAAATTCACGTTTCTTTGAAACATGAGTTTAATATGATATCATCCGTCATCGGTTAAGGAATTTAACATGCTTGCTATGTACAGTTATTTTGATAGTTATTAATTTACCATGTTTTTCAGGTTTGGTTTGAAATGAGAACACGGATGACACGGATCATGCGGATTTTCACTGACTCTTTTTAGTTACATTAAAATTTATTAAGTTATAATGATTTTTCAGTATGCTAAACCCCATAATACTTATTTAAATTTTATTTATAATTAAATATCAATAAAATATAGAAAAATTATGGCTTTTTACAATAAACGCCTTAATTTGCAATAAAGGGAAGACAATTTCGGAAAATTTTAATATCAGTTTCATGGTCAACAGGATTGAATGGCTGAACACCAGATGTTACGACAAATCAAAGCATTTAAGTATTTCTTTCTCAGACTAAATGATAACTAATGAAACTTGATGAATCTACAGAAATGGCAAAGGGTAATGAACTAAAAATTAAAGTTACAATTCACTCATTTCTCAAAAGGAGCATAAGAATGCCTATAGCGAACAGTCACCGACGGTATACCCAGTACGATGTACGAGGCCTGTAAATAGCGTTTTGACACGATATGGTATATCATGGTAAACTTAACATCTCTCTATCTTTCATCAATATTAAATCATGCGCTTCGAGATATGACAACTATTTTAAAAAAACAAAATAAAAGCATTCGACTTGAGCCCCCAAATACAAGCTTCCATTCGAGAAATAAATATAAGATGAACCAAACAGATAATACATCATGAACTCGGAGACATGCAACAGAGGGGAAACAGGAATTCTGCGAACGCCGTTATACTCAACTCATATCAGTCTGGGCGCCAGGATGATAGAATTTCATGGATGGGAGATGTCTGTTGAATACTCGGATATCATCGGGGAGCATAAAGCAGTAAGGGGCTCTGCCGGACTTTTCGATGTATCTCACATGAATAAATTGAATGTCAGAGGAGACAGAGCATTTGATTTCCTGCAAAACCTCTCCACCAACGACATATCAAAACTTCCCATTAACGGCATGAAATACTCGGTCGTATGCAGGGATGACGGCACCATTGTTGATGATATCGTCATAATAAGGAGAGAAGACCACTATTTCCTCGTGACCAATACCTCCAGGAAAGAGATCCTTATGAAATGGCTGGAAGACCACACGCCTGAAGGGGTGGGGGTAGAGGATGTTACCTGCGATATCGCAACACTCGCGCTTCAGGGTCCAGGATCGAATGATATACTTTCCTCAATATCTGAAGATCTTGATGAGATCAGGTTCTGGAGCGGCGCTAATAGAAAAGTGTCTGGTATTGACACGTATATCACCCGTTCAGGTTATACTGGTGAGGATGGTTTTGAGATATATTCACGCTCTGAAGATGCTATGCATCTGTGGCAGTCGATCATGGACTCTGGAGGCAAAGATATCAAACCCATTGGTCTTGGCGCCCGCGACACGCTGCGGCTTGAAATGGGATACATACTTTCAGGGTTGGATATATCGGATGAGAACAATCCGCTTGAGGCTGGATTGGAATGGGCTGTGAAATGGAGCAAAGACTTCACAGGAAAGGATGCATTGCTGAAAATAAAGGAGCAGGGCGTGGAAAAGAAATTTGCAGGCATAAAACTTGAGCGCGGGATACCAAGGCACGGCTATGACATAGTTGGAAGCAGCGGTGAAAAAATTGGCGTAGTGACAAGCGGCACGAACTCACCCATGCTCGGCGCAGGCATCGGGCTCGGATACGTGAAACCTGAATATGCTCTCCCGGATACAAAGATCGGGATAGTTATAAGGAATAAGACCTATAATGGAATAGTTGTAAAACTACCTTTTCTGGAGGGAAGAAAATGAACGGATCCAAAATGGAAGTCAGGGACGGGCTGTATTATTCTGAAGAGCATGAATGGGCGCGCATCGAAGACAATATCGCTGTGATCGGTATTACGGACTATGCCCAGAAAGAGTTAAAGAATGTTGTGTTCGTGGAACTTCCGAAAGTCGGGGATAAACTTACGGTCCAGAAAGATCTTGGTTATGTAGAGTCCACAAAAGCAGTAAATGCCGTACTGTCACCTGTCAGTGGCGAGGTCATCGAGGTCAACAGCAAACTTGAAGAGAGCCCTGAACTTGTCAATACTGACCCCTATGGCGAGGGATGGATGGTCAAAGTCAAAATGAGCAATAAAAGTGAACTTAGCGAATTGTTCAATGGCAGGGAATATTCTGAGCTCATGGATCATCTTGTAAAATAAATGGAGTGAACAGATGCCCTATATCCCGCATACGCAAGACGAGATAAAGCAGATGCTTGAGGAAATAGGCGTTGCTTCGGTGGATGAACTTTTTGCAGATATTCCGGCAGAGGTCCGGTTCCATGAAAATGAGCCATTTCCCGGAAGATCCGAAAATGAAGTAGTGCGCGAGATGAGTTCAATTCTTGGGCAGAACAAAACATATCCCATGTTCCTTGGGGCGGGCTGCTATAACCACTATGTTCCTGCTGCCGTGAGAGCAATAATTTCAAGGAGCGAGTTCTTTACTTCATATACCCAGTACCAGCCTGAGTTAAGCCAGGGGTTCCTTCGCGCGCTGTTCGAATACCAGACTTTTATCTGCCAGCTCACTGGAATGGATGTATCCAATGTTTCTTTATACGATTGGGCAACCTCCCTTGGCGAGGCTGCGCTGATGGCGGCGCGCGTCAGGAAAGATAGACCCAACATAATTATCACGAAGACAACTCATCCCGCAAGGGTGGAAGTTCTAAAGACCTACATAAAAGGCGCAGGTTTGAACATTATCGAAGCTGGATACGAAAAAGGAAGCGGTCAGCTCGATATTGAAAAAATTAAGAGTGTCGTGAATAAGGATACATGCATGGTCTATATGGAAAGCCCTAACTTTTTCGGCGTTATAGATGAAACAGCGCCAGAAGTTTCAAAGATCGCGCATGAAGCCGGGAGCTTGTTCGTATTGGGGACAGATATGCTCTCTCTTAGCGTTCTTCGATCTCCTGCTGAGTTCGGGGCTGATATCGTGATAGGGGATGCGCAGTCTTTAGGAAATCCTGTCAGCTTCGGAGGGTCACAGCTTGGCGTGATAGCATGCAAGAAAGAATATGTACGCGACATGCCTGGACGACTCGTGGGCGAGACTCACGACGCAGAGGGCAGGCAGGGTTTTGTCCTGACGCTCCAGACAAGGGAACAGCATATCAGAAGGCAGAAAGCTACTTCCAATATCACCACGAATCATGCGCTGAACGCCGTTGCGTCTGCTGTCTATATAGCATGGATGGGAGCGGGCGGTCTTTCGGAACTTGGCGCTCTACTGATTAAAAAGCCGAAAGAAGTATCAGAAAGGATCAATGATATCAAAGGCTGGAGAGCGCCGATTTTTGATTCACATCATTTCAGGGAGTTTGTGGCTGTGTCTGAGGATGATCCTGAAGTGATAAATAAAAAGTTGTTGAAAGAGGGGATAACAGGCGGATTATCACTCAGGAAATGGTATCCTGAGCTTGGAAATGCTGCTCTTTACTGCGTGACTGAATGCTGCGGTGAGGAGGATATTGAGAGATTGCTGACTGTGCTTGAAATCTGATATAAAGCCCTTCATTAAGCCGGGTATGCAAAATAGTGCGTTCAGTAATCGATGCATAATTGAAGGAGCATAAACTTGACTGCGAAAGAGGATATTTCACCCAATGATGATGAACTCGAGGCTGTGAACTGTGCTATTACTGGTATTGTTGATGATAAGATGTTACAGGTGGTTGAAGTATGAAGAAACGATCTGAAAAGACTGATATTGTAATTGTCACAAACTAAACAAATAGTCCAGACGCTGTCTGGAAAATTGACCGCAGAATACGGACGCGGTTTCAGTCGAACCAACCTCTTTTATATGATCAGGTTTGTCGAGGTTTTCAGTGATCTGAAAATTGTCCAGACACTGACTGGACAATTAGGCTGGAGCCATTTCGTACAGATAATCGCTCTTGATGACCCGCTAAAGCGCGATTTCTATGCAGAAATGTGCAGGATAATCCATTCGAATGCTTACTCAAGATATATTGATAAGACACAGGTCTTTTTTCTGGTGGATAATGACCACATAACACACCGTGTGCTTCATGTTCAGCTTGTCTCAAAGATCGCGATCTCAGCCTTCAGGTTCTGGATGGGATTCTCTGCCACAACGGCGAGGTGCACAATAAAAGTCTTAAACCCTCTGGAAATGCGGACTGGGAGACTTTTGAGTCAAAGATGGAAGATATTAAAGATAATGGAGGGGATGATGTTTTCCCTTTTACCATGGAGGGCTGCGTGGTACGATTTGCTGACACCATTGCATATCTGGGAAGGGATTTGAAGGATGCGCTGGAGGTAAATCTTATCTCTGAGGATCTGCCAGGTTTCCCGGAAAACTGCAGGGAATTATTTGGATACCAGGCAGGTGACGATATTAACTGGATCGTGCTGGATACGCTGGTCAAAGACCTCATAAATAATAGTTTTAATAAAGACGTTCTATCATTCTCAGATAATGTTTCTGAATGCATCCGGGATTGTAAAGAATATAATATGGAACATATCTACGGGAGTCCCCTTCTCGTGCGGGAGAAAAAGAAAATAGGGAATATGTATGGATTGATCTTTGAGACCTTTTTGACTGACCTAATGGATGAGAACAGGGAATCTCTGATATATTCGGATATGCTGGATCTGAAATGGATATCACCTGTTTATCGAGAGAAGGCGGCGCCGGTAGAGATAGTGAGGGATTTTATCGCGGGAATGACGGATAGGTATTTTGAATACGTGTTTAATAAGATCGCTGTTCCGCAGAGGGTGAAAGGAAGGTATGGCGGGGAGTGAAAATATGGAAGAAAAATGCTGAATTCATCATCGTTATGTCCGCATTGAAGAGATTGGATTATTTTATATCTATATCAATAATAATCCTTATTTTTTTGACAAATTCTTCTGCAGAATCCAGTGACGCTTTCGCCTCTGTCTCATCCATAATAAAATCCAGCCCATAGATCGCATCGTGCCTGAACCGTCTATATGAATCAAGAGTATTTGCCATACCTTCAAGTTCAGGATATTTTTCTTTGAGATAAACAGGAATGCACTCATGGCTGCGCTCTTTGATACCGTCCCTGAAAAGGATTGCTCTTGCAGCATGGAACATGGCAGTATAGCTTGAAATAGCCACGACCCTGTAGCGATGTATGGAAAGATTCTCAACTGCATCTTCAATATTCCCTCTCGAAAGCTCAAGGGAACGCATGGCATTATCTAAATCCTGCCTCGTCTTCTTCAGCAGACCTTTCTTGAAACAATCGGCAAGCTTCATTTTAACCCGCTGCCGTGGAGTAAAATATGACTTTCGATAACTCTTTTATAAAATGCATCACCCTTTTTTGCCATAGCTCTCCATTCTGATAATTTGAATACTGATATACTTACTTCTTTTTGAAGCCTGTCCTCTAACTGATCTATTGCAGGAACGAATGATCCTTTCTTTGTCTGCGTTACTGCCAGAAAGTCAATATCACTTTTTTCATCAAAGCTGCCGTCAACATAGCTCCCGAAGAGGGCAAGAGAGATGATATTCGGGTCTATTTCGAGAAGTACCTCTTTCGGTTTCGACGACATCACAAAAGCGATACCGTAAGCCTTTTTCAGCGGGGCTACCATACTGTTGTCGGTATTCAGCATATAGATATGGGCAAGCCCTTTTTCTTCTTTCGACAGCAGCTCATCTTCATCAAAGGATTTTACAGCAAAGCTAACGCTAGAAGGGCTGACTTCAAGGAGCCTGGCAAGCTGCTTTATATGGAAACCAGTATTTGGATTTGCGAGGAAATGAGCCAGCACTTTCCATTTTACATATTTTCTGAATAGTTCGATCATATGAACCACAGTCCAATATATCAAACGACAGTTCAGTATAAAAAACTATTGGCGTAATTTTAGAGACTTTTTATTATCTGTGGTTGTATTGCGGAAATACGGCGCCGATTGGCCAGGCGGAACTTTATCATAAGCAATGCTTTGCTAAAAAAGCCCGTCTTCTTTATTCAAAGGCAGTTTTTTGTGATCGCAGGGTGTTCCTGGTTAGCATATAGAGTGCTTCGATTAATATATCCACTCATGAATTCAGGTCAATCATATCATTTGACAAACGTTTTAATTCATTATTATCAATTAGTTTTTGAATCACAGTTTTGATTCGTTTTGATATCCCTTCACTTGTTGATTTAAATCCCAGGACTCTTGATGATTGAAGAATTAGATCATCTTCCATAGTGGCGAATTGATGCTTAATGACCAGTTTTATTGTCTCAGCAATTTCCTCATCACAAATTAACTCGATCTTAGCAGGCAGATCACCGCTGCGACGGCGCACTTTTACAATATCATTACTGGTTGACCAATAGAAATCACCACGTCGAATAACCTTTTTCTCGAGTTCTGCAAACAATGCTGCTTTTCTAATAGCATCATAGATCTTATTACCCGTTCGCTTTAAACCCCAACATGAACGAATTCTCTTAGTAACCTCATCAAAATGGACTGGTCCTTCAATATTTACGACCTCAATAAATGCTCTGGCAAGTTGATCGACTGGCATTTCATCTAAAGCAGCCTGTGTGATAATCTCAAGAGATGTGCAGATCTCATAATCGGGAACAATATCCTCAAGAATATTATTCTGTGTTATTTTATCAGGACTTTCTTCACGTTTAATCTCATTTTGAATCTCTATTGCAGGTGGAACTGGTTTTTGAATTACCTTTGGAGATATATTTCCCGATCTCTCAGCATTTTCAACCGCTTCTAGCAATCTACGACTTGTTTCTGCTCGATTCTGATACCAATCAGTTGACCATACTCGATAAAGATTCCACCCCAATCCTTCCAGGATTTGCTGGCGAAGCCTATCTCTGTCTCGTGCAACTGGAGAAGAATGATATTTAGCACCATCACATTCGATACCTAATATATAACGACCTGGAAATTTTGCTGAAACAATTGCCAGATCAACTCTATAACCCCCACAACCCACCTGTTTTCGAACGTCATGACCATGGTCTCTAAGGAATTCATAAACGCTATCTTCAAACGGGGAGTCTGCATCTTCACCTTTTGATTCGATAGTCTTCAATTTTCTATTCTCAGCATAGTCAAGAAATACCTTCAACGCTCTGAGCCCAAATGATGCATTCGCATCGATCAATAGGTCGCCAGCCTTGAAATTTGAGAAGACAACACATCTTTCTCGTGCGCGGGATATCAAGACATTCAAACGCCTCTCACCTCCATCCTGGTTCAGAGGCCCAAAATTAAGGGTTAACCGCTTTAATTCATCGAATCCAAATCCAATACTGAGGAAAATTACATCGCGCTCATCACCCTGGATGGTCTCTAAGTTCTTTACGAAGAAGTGCTCATTCTGAGTAGTCTTAAAAAAGTCCTCCATATCGGGGTGCTCTCTTATTTGCTGTTCCACCTCTTCTAAAATTGCCTGTTGTTGTTTAATGTTGAATGTCCCGATCCCAAGACTTTTATCCGGATATTTTTGATAATGTTCTAATGCTGCTTTTGCAACAATTTTAGCTTCCATTCGGTTCACAGAACTCTTTCCGCGATCGTAAACTGTATCGGGTAAATGTATCCATTTTAAACCCAGGTGTTCAACATTATTAATTGGCGATGGATAGATGACGAGTCGATTATCATAGAATTCCTGATTAGACACGGCGATCAGAGACTCATGTCTGCTGCGATAATGCCAGCGCAAAGTTTTTGATGGAAAACTGATTTTGCACAAATGAAGAATGCTTTCAATATCTGATACCGGAGCAATATTTTCAGGATCCTCATTCTCATCAGATTCTATAATATGATCAAAGAAACTTGTTGGAGGCAATTGACGAGTATCTCCAATTACAGATGCCTGATTACCACGCAAAAGTGCACCAAGTGCATCTTCAGGCTTGACCTGGCTTGCTTCATCAAATATGATCACGTCGAAACGAGCTGTTTTTGGGTCGAGGAACTGGGCTATTGAAAGTGGGCTCATCATAAAACAGGGTTTGATCTTTTGAATCAATCCGCCTGCAAGAGACATTAGTTTACGAATAGGCATGTGTCTGCGCTTACGATTAAACTCTCCCTGAAGTATTCCAGCTTCTGAATTTGGTGAAACTCCTCCTGTAAGGTGCGGCTGGTTCTGATAAAGAAGGTATGCAAGTCTTTGTCTATTCTGAGCAATTAATTCTCGATCAAGATCCATAAAATCATTGATCTTTTTTTCATGCAGGTCACCAACAAAATTTGCCAGTGCCGGTCTTTCAACAAAAATGCATCTTAGCAGTTCATCAGCAAAATTCCCCTCAAAGCAGGGAATAATGTCTCCTGATTCAATAAGATCTGAATCAATTATTTTAACAATAGGACTGGCAATAGAATTAATGCAGGTTTTTCGGATCTTAGAAAATTGCGCCCATCGTTGAAGTTTGGAAAGTCCATTTTTCCATAATTCCAGACGAGTGGAATAATTTTTCAACGAAACCTCCTCAGATTGACTATTGAAAATTGCATAATAATTCACTCCTAGCCGATCTGCTAAAAGATCACGCTTTTGAGCAAAAAGCTTTGAGGTTTTTTCGACATTATCAGATGCGATCTCTATTTGTTCCTTCGATATGCCAACACTTATTTTATCTACGATCTTTTCATTGAACACTTCATTCAACAACTGCTGCCTGAAGGAAACGATCCAATTTGAAAAAGAATGCATTATTTTGGGATCGCTATCTTCTCCCCGCCAGTGTGAGCCAAAAAGCGACCTGCCAATTTGGTCAGCTTCACGAATTTCTTCCTTGAGTTGTTTAAATTCTATTAAATTTATAAGATCAAAGGTAACTCGCTCTGAATTTTTAGGCAACGTATTATTGTATATGGAAGAGATATCGCGTTTTAAGTGCCGGTATCTACTGCTTAAAATTCTGATAATAAAAAATTTAGCTGAAAGTTCTTTATATTCTTTAAGGAGAGAGTCTATATCCATTTCTAAAGCATGCGCATTGAAATTGGAATTTATCATAGGAAGCTTTTTTTGAAATTCTTCAACTTTTTGAATCAGTGATTTTGTTGTTTCACTTATTTCATTCCATTCTGGATTTCTTAGAACATCTCTGTCGATTGGTTTTGATATGGCTATCACTTTTGCTGCCAGGATAGCATTTATCACTTCTTTAAAAGTAGAAGGTCGTTGCATTTCACATGCTTCAACCAGCTTCTCTATTGCCATTTCAAGTTCAATGACCGAATTTTTGCATTCATTGATCAGTATTTCAATTTCGCGTTCATCAGATGGCAATACGATCGAGAGCTCACATCCTTTCCAGGGATTCTTTCCTATAGGTTTTACTGAAGGCAATATTTCTGCCAGATCTGAAAGAGCAGATTTTGCACCAGACCAATCTGATCTTTCAAACTCATCCACATTTAAGAATTTAATTTGTGGCATTTGTTTCTTGACATTTTCAAAATGGCGTAGTGCTTCCTCCTTAACACAAAACAACTTGAATGGAGAAATGCCCATCTCTCCCAAAGGCTCTTTTAATGCTTTAGCATAATCATTTAATTCAGACTTATAAGAATCCAATTTATCGAATTTATTTTCTAAAGACGTCGATTTTGGTGGAAATCTCTCCACTGTTCTTCTAAGTTCTTCAAGAACTTCTTTTTTATTGGATTTACGACTATGCAATTCAAGGCAGAAATCACCAAGACCTACCAGATCAAGACGGCTCTTCACTACTTCCAGTGCAGCCATTTTCTCACTGACAAACAGTACTGTTTTTTCTGCTGCAAGAAGCTCAGCAATAATGTTGGCGATGGTCTGTGATTTTCCGGTCCCCGGAGGTCCTTCAACAACGAGATTTCTTCCTGATTTGACATCTTCGATAACTGCAATTTGTGATGGATCTGCATCCATTATATGATAGAGATCCCGGGCATCAAGTTTCTCGTCAACATCATTCTCTGAAAATCCAGAGATGGATCGATCAGTTGATGATGGATCAAATATCGCTTTTATCAGAGGATGGCCAGAAGGAGATTTTCCTTCTGGCCAGTATTTTGAATCAAGGTCTTTGTACATTACGAATTTCATGAAACTGAAAAATCCTATATGAATGTCCGGCAAAACCCGCCATTTTGTCTTCCTGGATATGGCTTCAGCCACAAGTTTGAAATATGCATCGATATCGGATTTTATTTCTGTCATTTCAAATTCGGGAAGCAAGACATTTTGCTCAAGGAGTTTTGCTTGAAGGGAGATATTAGTAAAAATGTCTTCTCCTGTCCAGACCACTTTGAAAGACATATCGATCTTCTTACGTTCTAATTCGACCGGAATAAGGATCAATGGGGCAAATCTGGATTCAGAGTTCTCATTCTCAGTCCATTCCAGAAAACCTAATGCCAGGTAAAGAATTGTGTATCCTTGTTCTTCGAGAACAGATTGCGCTTCATGGTTTATTTTGAAAAGATACTTTTTAAGATCATCGGGTTCTAATGATGTTTGAAGATAACGGTCATTCTGGCGGATAACCACATCAGCGTTAGATTGAGGTAATTTCCTTTTATCAACAGGTGAAAATTCCATTTTCTTTTCCTGCAAAACCAGAATATCATATATTTCGGCAGGAACACCATCGATGACTTTTATTGTTTTTGCATTCGTCGTTTTGAAATTCAAAAGGCGGTTGCGCATTGTAAGATCTAATAAATTTTGGCGGGCGAGCTGCAATTGGAGTTCAATTTTGTTGCCTGATGATCTATTTGTCATGTTTTATCGAAATTTTAGTGGTTTTGTCTGAAATGAGTAATCAATCAAGTTTATGCCACCATTTTTGATTTTTATGAATTAATATACATAAAGCTATAATAATCTTTCCTATTTGACAAAAAATATAGGGACGATGGCATTGCCATTAAAACCATTGCCCAGGACTGCAGCCAACCTCATTAATGGATATAATTTCAGCTTTCATAATAAACGCAGATATGCCCTTTAATGCCCATTATAAAAACCACAGGTCTTTTTTGTATTTTTCAAGATTATCTCTATCAGTCCCTTACAGGCGTTTGAAACAGTCGATATATTTTTTATTATTTTTAGGACTAACTTTTCTTCCTTTTTTCAAGGAACTTTTTCAAATCTCGTTTTTTCATTCTATTAAATATGGGCAAATCTAAATAATCATCAACCCCATCTGGAGTTTCTGCATCATAACATTTAGTTTTATAAACAACCCACATATGGGGTGTT
>JAHIFK010000189.1 GCA_018900975.1 Methanobacteriota archaeon | reverse complement strand
TGATTGCTTCTTTCGTTCTGCAAGTTTTTCGTGTGTGAAAGTATTATTTCAAGGGGTACGATTCATCTGCGCCCTCGAAGGGCGCAGGGTTCTCTACCCCTTGACCCCAACGTCTAAAGGAAACAGATGTAGAGGAAATCGATAATCAAATCAAGAGTGGTTTATTTGAGAAGTACTACAAAACTAAAATTAATTCTTGATACAAACATAAAGAACTTCTCTGCAATAAAACAGGTTTGAGCCAGAAAGAAGTATTTTTCACTTTATTTTATCTTCTTTCCAGAGTGGAAATTGTAAAAAAGGAGGCATTTTCAGCAATGATAAGTATTTTGATAGCTCAGGAATTAAAAGATGGACTGTTGATGAAATAGTTAACTGGTTGGAGACCTTTTAGTTTACTTTCGCACATTCTTTCATCATAATTCGATTTTTTTTTCAACCCATAACGGTTAAAACCACTATTTGACAGGATTGAAATTAAGAACAATACTCTGCCTTGCGCTATTGGCGTCCTAGTATGAAAAATCAACAAATGTTTATTTTGTTGTTATTTCCCCCCCATCCTCCCCGCCAGCTGCTTTGTGAAAAAATACATTGTAAAAACCCCAAGAATAACAAGCACGAAGTTAGTAAAATATCCTTCTACTGACCACCAGTCTATCATCAATCCATATATCAATAAGATCAAAAATGCAAGTGACAGGAAAATCGGGTAATTGGAGGGCGGCCAACCCTCTTTCTCATTATTTTGTTCGTTCTCCATGTAAATTTATCACCGTATAATATACAATAAGAGTTCCGACAATGAGGATGAGATCCCATTCAGGTATCAACATCATAATATAAGACGCGCTGAAGAAAATCAACATCAGCCCGATGAAATCATGGATCGGAGAGCCGCGCGAGAAAAGAGTTTCAACCTTTGGATTATGCTCTTTTGCGATCAAGAGCATAAAACCTACACCCGCAATTATCATGCCCCTGGTAATTATCTCAGTCCTGCCCTGGATCATTCCTGCTGCAAATACAAAGACTCCGCAGCCTACGACCACATAATCAATAGGAAGGCTCCAGTTCCTGGGATGCATGTAATTGCGTACCGAGAGAGCAGCGACCATGCCTATGAGAAGCATCATGAGCTGGGGATAAAGAGCATTGGAGACAATAGTCTGGGGTATCATTTCACCCTTGACAGGTTTGTATTCCCCATCAGGACCTTTGATCTCGAAGAATTTATCATTTGCCATCCCGCCTGCATCTACACTTACAAGATAGCGCCCGTCATCAGTATAGAACTCTGCATATGGAATGCCTATACCAAAACTTTTGCTTTTAACCGGGATCTCTTTAGAATAGACCCGCTGCTTCCCGTTCTCAAGCACCCTGAAGACCTCGATTTTCGCAGTTGTGTTCCAATCAGTCAGATCATCAGGATAAGCCGAGCCGATGGCAACCGTCCCTGGTAATCCTTCGTTTTGGTGACTGTGGTGTACTCATCAAGCTTCATAGTGATAGTAACCTTATGCGCACCAGGATCCTTTGCCGCTTTCAGAAAAACACTGAAGTTCTTTGACTGGTTGGCGCCAAGAGAAAGCTCAGGTTTTATCTGGGCACTCCCACCTTCTGAATTAATGGTCACAAGAGGAGTCGCGTTATATTCTATAGTACCAGGGTTCATAATAGAGAAATTAACCGTCATATTCTCACCCTGATAGTAAGCAGGGAGCACAGACAGATCACTGACAGAAGGATCAATCAACTCAGCGCTTGCCCATATCACGTCCTCCATTTCAACCCGTCCTCCCGTGCTCCCATTAAAGGCTTTCACCATCCTGAATTCCAGCCCTTCATCCCCGTTCTCGTATTTCATCGCCGCAGTGGCACCCTCCTGGGCTAGCATGGTATCCACAGTCTTCCCGAACTTGCTCAGGCTGAACATGGCGCCGCCGGTGTCGATACTTTCAAGGCGCAGAGTGTATGCGCCTATGTGCGTTGTCGGGTTTGCTGAGGTGAGGTTGAACTCGTTTTTGATGGGGATAAATATTGTATCGAATTGACCCTGGCTTTTATTTCAACTAATTCTGATTCCATTTTGGTGAGCCTTTCGTCAAAATGAGATTTTAGATCATCCCTCAGAGAATGAATCTCAGATGTAATCTCTACTCTACTCTGGTCGATTTTCTGTTCGACCCTATCGAATCCATTTTTTGTTACATGAATGAGTTCTTTTAGCAAATCTGCTGCTGTGTCCAGCCTTTCATCTGTTTCTCCCCCACTTACGAGCTTGTAAAATCCTTCATATTCTCCTGTGGGGCTGGAATATTCTTTTTCGATGTTAACAACGTTAATAAGAGTATTCTTTATATTTACTGCATGAATAAATCTCTCAAGGTCTTTTTCGTTCCCTTCAGCTATGATCTTTACTCTGCCATCTTTAAGATTTTGTATTGTCCCTGTTATGGTTAAAGCTTCTGCTATCGAAACCACTTTAGTCCTGTATCCTGCTCTTTGCACATTCCCTGAGATCAGCAGTGTCAATCTTTTCATTATTACCTTCTCGTGCTTGAACCATTATAAAGTTATCTTGAAATTAAATATGACTTCACATAATTATCACCATTTAAATATTAAATATCCGGCGCCAATGTACTATCAAAGCAATTGCTTTTTGTCCAATATTATAATATGTCGGAAGGATAATAACAGAGATTGTTGGTTTGATTGTTATTTCTTATCTTACGCTGCGTCACCAGTTGTATATTAAAGCCAATCTGATTGCATTTGTAAAAGCTGGAAGGCTTATTGACAAATAGCCAGAAAGAAATGTTAAAAATAAGGGTTAATTTGTGAATTTTAATATCAGATGGGTGGGGAAGGTAAGCATTCGACGGAGGGGGCGGAACAACTTATATATAATTATACTTATTTTTATGGCGGCGCTTCGCTGAAGCCGGGGTAACCACAGAGAACACAGAGTACACAGAGAAAAGCGTCAATGCTCTGTGGACTCTGTGGTTGATTTTCCTTGTGATGAACCATTTTTCCAGAATAAATTAAAAAGTCTCAGCATTTAGATAACATATGCATCCAAACATAAGACAGACGATAGGACACGGATTGCGCGGATGACGCGGATGCGCACGGATAT
>JAHIFK010000188.1 GCA_018900975.1 Methanobacteriota archaeon | reverse complement strand
GCTAATGTTATCGTAATTGTTGCTGATGTCTTGGCTTTTGTCTTTAGAGACACACAAAAGAATGAAAGCCAAGAATATCAATTTTTCGGAATAAAATTCAGGCGCAAGATAGGGGTATGCGTTTATACTTTCCTATGCGTTAAAATTCAGGCGCAAGATAGGGGTATGCGTTTATACTTTCCTATGCGTTGAAAAAATGGCTCAGGATCTGAACTCCTCCATTATTGGCCAGGACGGGACGACCGGACGTAAGATGAAAGATATTAAAAATTCGCTGAATGAATTCAATTCGATTTTCGATAAAAGGATATCAATAATTGCAGGTCTGGAGGTTGGTTAAATGTTCTTATTTGATAAAAAAACACCCACCACGAAAGGTTCAGGCGGAAGCCTCTCTGGCGCCACTACTTTCATGTGGGATGATGCGGCCAAAGGCGATAACGTGATGTACAGGATACCGCGCAACATCATATGGAACGATAATGTTGTGGTCAGGGAAGATGAATACGCAGTATTTTTCAGGGACGGAAAAGTGCTTACGGTCCTTGATAGACCGGGCAGGTTCGGTCTGTCATCGCTCAACATACCTGTGCTTACGGAACTCCAGAGGATCGTTACCGGGACGCAGCCAGTTGCTGAAGTATATTATGTCCAGAAAAGGGAGCTTAACGGAAAATTCGGGAGCGCTGAACCACTTTCATTCAGGGACCAGGATTTTGGCATGATACGATTGCGAATATTCGGGCAGTTCATGTACAAAGTCGTTAACCCGATATTGTTCATAACACAGTTCGTAGGCACAAAAGGAATTAGCGAGAACGACAGGGTTGTTGCATGGCTGAAGGATGAACTCATCCAGCAGCTCAACGATGCCCTGGGAGAACTCAAGAAAAACAAGAACATCTCCGCACTTGACCTTCCGGCGTACCTTGAAGAGATCGAACAAATACTTCTTTCAAAGATCGAACCTGACGTGTCCGAGTACGGCATTAAGATCATGCGGATAGCGGGACTTAACATCAATTTCCCCGAAGAAGTGCAAAAAGCAATTGACAGTCGTGGAAGCATCGGCGCTCTTGGTCTTTCCGACCAGAAACAGAAAGATGCATTCATGGCATACCAGACCGGTCAGGCAATGCGCGATGCAGCCAAACAGGAAGGCGGTGTCGCAGGAGCTGGTGTGGGGCTGGGTGCAGGCATGGGACTCGGGATGATGATGGCGTCGCAGATGGGGCAGACAATGCAGCAGCAGGCGCCGGCAGGAGTGAAATGTCCCTCATGCGGCATCAATAATCCGGCGGGTTCGAAATTCTGCACAGCCTGCGGATATAAAATGGTGGCAAACTGCCCGAAGTGCAATGCGAATCTGAAGCCAGGTGCAAAGTTCTGTCCGGATTGCGGTGCAAAGATCGAGTAGGGAGACTTAACATGGAAGTAAAATGTCCACAGTGCGGCGCAGCCGTCAGCGTGATCGAAGGACAGATGTTCCTGACCTGCGGATACTGTTCATCTGCAATATATCTCGACAGGGGCAAGGTGGTTTTCCACTACATGCTGAAACCCACACTTGACCAGTCAGCAGCCGATGCATCACTCAGGAGATGGATGGCAGGAAGCAAGACTGTCAAGGGTCTTGAGACTGAAGCGCAGATAACAGTCAGGGAATTCATTTATTTCCCGGTATGGTACTTCAAGGTTAAGAATAATGATGCAGAGAGCATAAAGATCCAGCCGGCAATGCCAACACCAATTCCCGATATAAAGGACATGCCGATCCCGGCAGGAGACCTGAGGTTCTATGACAGTAAAGATGAGGGAAATCCTGCTATCAAACAGCCGCAGGTTCTCTATACATCAGCGCTCGAATGGCTGTCAGGTGAAGGGGTGAACCCAGCTAATATCACCCAGAGTTCACTGGTTCATATTCCTCTTTACATATTCCACTACAGATACAAAGATAATGAGTACAGCGCTGTGCTTGACGGATCTTCAGGCAAGGTGATGGCCGTGGAATTCCCTTCAAAATCTGAGATGCCTTATCTGCTCGTGGGTGGCGGGGCAACGGTGCTGTTCTTTATTGAGGGCATGTCAATGGATTTCCCCGGTGTACTCGTAGTATATTTGATAACTGCAATATTCGTAATAATCGCGGCTGCATTTGTTGCAGAGAAGGTGTGATAATGTCTGAAAATGAGATTATTAAAGGGCTAATGTGTCCAGGCTGCGGCGGATCTGTGGAAATAAAAGAAGGTAATAATGTTCTAAAGTGTCCTTACTGTGAAACATCTCTTATGGTAATGGGGGATGAAGGCGTGCTCCAGTATCATGTGAAAAGTAATATTGACCGCGAGAAAGCAAAAGTTGAGGCACAGCGATGGTTCGGGAAGTTCGACAAGGACAGGAAACTCAAAGCAGAAGCGCAGTTCACGGACGTTTTTCTCATCCACATTCCTTTCTGGAGGGCGATGGGCAAGGTTTGCGGTTGGGTATTTGGCAATATTATACACCGGGAAACACACAGTGACGGCAAGGGGAACACGCGTACAACGACAAGAAGAGAGCCTGTGGAGCGAATGGTGATGGAGGATTACCTGTGGAATAAAGCGGCATGCGATGTTTCTGAGTTCGGTGTTGAAGAAGTTGACTCTTCAGGCATTTCCGGGCATCTTGCGCCTTTTGATTTCTATAATGTTGAAAAACAGGGCATGATATTTGAACCCACTCATTCAAGAACTGATGCTGCGAAAGCATCAGAGGAATGGATGCTTCAGAAAGCCAGGGACAGCGTGCGTGTTGATGAAGTGCTTTTCCAGAAATTGCATTCCCTTGATAAAAAATTATCGATCGTGTATTATCCACTGTGGGTTCTTAGATATAAATTCAGGGAGCGTAACTATCAGGTCGTCATCGATGGTATGAGCAACAAACTGCTCTATGGACGAGCTCCGGGAAGCACTCTGTACCGCGTGAGCATGTTCGTCGGGAGCCTGATGGTAGGGAACCTGATACTTACGGCATCTGCGAAGGCATTTAATAAAGATAATGTCCAGAACGCCATGAAGGCGATAGCCAGCGGTGATATCAATAAGCTGACGCAATTCCCCGGGGTGAGATAATGGCAGATGCTTCAGGATTAAGACTTGTGGCATTAAAATGCAGTAAATGCGGTTCTCTGCTAAAAGCAGAGCCGAATGACCACGTTTTTTACTGCAACAACTGCGGTACAGGTTTTGAACTCATCAATGAAAAAGATGAACTTGTGGCAGTGAACATAGATTTTGCTCTCCCTGTAAAGAAACAGGACGCTGAGATAGTATATCTTCCGTTCTGGGTATTTGATACAAATATTCAGATAAGCTCCAGGGATGGAAGTCAGACCCTGGGAAGCGCCGCAGGATTTATCAAGAACGTTTTCTCTGGTGGGGAAGGCAGTAAACCAGTCACGAAGTTCTATGTTCCTGCGTTCGATACTCCCATAACAAATATCAGGACGCTTGGAATGGAATTTACAAAAAACCAGCCCGAACTTGAGAACATAAAGAAGGATAAGCTCACAGGATGCAGATTTTCAAGTGGGGATGCTGAAAAACTTGCTGACTTCATCTTCCTGAGCATGGAAGCAGAAAAGCCGGATATGCTGAAAAGTATTACCTATTCTCTGGGACTTTCATCCCCCAGGGCGATCGGCATACCGTTCTATAAGACAGGCGGCTCTCTGGTCGATGGGATACTCGGGATAGCGATTTCGTAAGTCAAAATAAGCGCTATCTGGTATCCTTTTATATTTGTAATACAATGTAATACGTATGAGTGAAATGCTGACTTTCAGGGAAGATGATGAGACAGTAAAGAAAATAGATGAGCTTGCACGCCAGAAGATGAGGTCAAGGTCTGAGATAGTCAGGATGGCAGTGAGAGATTACGTTAACCGGAAGCTTGAACTTATCGAGATACAGAAACTTGCGGCAAAGCGTTATGCAGAGGGGAAGCTGTCTCTTGATGAACTTGTGGACATCCTGGGATTCAACGAGGCAAAGAAAGTGGCGCATTATAAAGACCTCGCTGAATCCTCATTTGCGCAGGGCATGTCATGAAAGCGGTAGCCGACGTAAGCGCATTGTTGTCTCTTGAATATATGGGGGCGCTGGAAGATACATTTGACATTGCGGACATTTATACCTCAGGTTCAGTAGAAGAAGAACTGAACGAGATAGCAGTTTTCAGGGATGAAAAATCCGGAATAGCAAAAAAGATACTAACTCATATCAGTGATGGAAGGATAAAATGCATTGATATTAAGAGTGAGTCGTCCAATAAAAATGCATTAATGGGCCAGTGTTTTTTTCTTTGCATCAGCGCAAAGATCCCGGTCCTGTTAACGGATGATGCTGATGCTGCATATCTTTTAGGAAGGATCGCGGCGCAAAAAGGTATCAAACTAAGGATGTGCGCATCTGTTCTTGTGGAATTAATTAAGGCTGGAAAGATTAGCCCGCAGGCTGCGAAAGGAAAGCTTGAAGACCTGATAAAAAAGCGAAGCTGGGAAGGAGGTATTTTGGAAGTGCTTTCCAGAAGGTATCTGGAGGTGGGCGAATGGTAATCGCAGCCCTTAAGTACCACAGTGTGACATATTTAAAAGGGATATGAGCTTTCTTATCAGGTTAGCGCGTCAGTGGATCGCTGGCGAGACATCAGGTGAAGCCATTGCGAGTGCGAAAAAAAAGAACAGTGCAGGCTTTGGCGCCATCATCAATTATCTTGGCGAGCATGTGATGGATAAAACAGAGGCGCAAGAGAATGTCGAGGAGAACATAAGACTCCTTACGGCTCTGGAAAAAGAGAAAGTCAATGCATCCATATCTATAAAACTTACACAACTCGGGCTTTTGATAGATAAGAGGTTGTGCCTTTCTAACGTGGAAAAAATAGCTGGCTTCGCGTCATCAAAGAACATTTTTCTCTGGATAGACATGGAGAACTCGCCGTACACAGAGGACACCATCGATATATACCTCGACGTTTTTAATAAATTCGGTAATTCTGGCATTGCGATACAGGCGAACCTTAAAAGGAGTGAGAACGACGTAAAGAAAATAGCTGCAGAAGGTGGCATAATTCGACTTGTCAAGGGAGCATACAGCGAAAAAAAACATATTGCCTTTTTGCGCAGGAGTGAAGTGACGAAGAATTTCTCAAAGCTCATGGGCTACCTTTTCTATAAAAGCGCTTTTTTTGCGGTTGCCACACATGACGAGCAGTTAATTAATGAAGCGATCGAGGTAAATAAAGTCCATAAAAAGAGGCTTGAGTTCCAGATGCTCATGGGAGTAAGGGAAGAACTTAAACGCCAGCTTGTATCGAAGGGCTTCAATGTAGTTGATTATATCCCCTATGGAAAGAGCTGGCTTCCCTACACGACCAGAAGGCTAAGCGAGAGAAAACGCAATATTCTTCTCATTATGAGGTCAATATTTGACATCTGAAGCGAAGGTATATATTACTTTACACCGTATGTAAACCTCAGACATTGACAGCGTAAAAAAACAAGACAGGTTTTTAAAAACATGGACCCTTCAGCACCCTCCCTCTTACTGGTTTTCCTGGCAGGCATTGTAACAATTATGAAGCCCTGCTGCCTTCCAGTTGTTCCCATAATATTCTCAGGCTCAGCCGGGCACAAATACCGGCCGATTGCCATCGTTACGGGAATGACGCTTAGCTTTACCATAATGGGAGTGCTGGTATCTGCATTTGGTGCCACTTTCGGTTCATTTGCCGACACCCTCAGGAGTATCGCCATTCTGTTCATAATGGGGATGGGCGTTGTGCTGTTTGATGAGGATGTGAACATGGAGTTCATTAAGCTATCAGGCGCATTGACCCAGGGTATGAGACGGAGCCTCGGCTCGATGAGCGGTTACTCTTCCAGAGTGCCTGAAGGCGGACTTGTTGGAGGCCTTTTCCTTGGTATGTCGCTGGGCATAGTCTGGATACCATGCGTCGGACCCATACTTGGCGCGGTGCTTGCGTATGTGGCGTCTGTTGGCAATGTCCCTTACGGCGCATGGATGCTGTTCGTCTACTCTGTGGGTATGAGCCTTCCCATGCTGACAATAGCCTATTATGGCAAGAAGGTCACAAGCCGGTACCAGTGGTTCGTGAGGAACGGACCTGTACTTAAGAAACTCTCGGGGCTTGTGCTTATAGTGATAGGGGTAATGCTTCTCTTTAATATTGACAAGCTATTTATCAGGTTGCTCTCCCCATATTTCCCCACAACGTTCTATGGGTTATAGAGCATCCCTTTTGCTTTTGATCTCACAAGCAT
>JAHIFK010000187.1 GCA_018900975.1 Methanobacteriota archaeon | reverse complement strand
TGCTTTGAATGCGATAGCTGCTAAATTATTGAGGATAGTTTACTCGGTTTTGAAGAATAATAAGGAATATCAACCGCAACCAAATTAATTTTTGTCTATTGAACGGGAACAGACCAAACAAACGGATAGTGGATACTATCTTATTTGTTTTACTTTGTGTTTGTATGGATTTCTGTTGGCTTGGTGAAAGCAAATAGTAGAAGACAACAGTGAACTCATCTGTAGCTATTGATTTTATGCAACCAGGGACCGAAAATTAAACCCCGCCATAGGCGGCGCCTCACCGGGGTCTGGGGTCGCAACCCCAGCGCCGTAAAAGATGATGTTGATCGAAAGTGTTAATAGTACGCTTATCTGCGGTTCGTTTTCTAGAGACCCCATAACAATCAACAGAATCTTTTTCCTGAGCTACCATTGTATTTGCTCCAGGAAACACAAATCTTCATTTTTCAGAAGTTTGGCGGAATACTATAGATCAATTTATCTCGATTATTTGTTGCTAATTGACACTTGACAAGACACTAGATCGAATTGTTTTGCCAGCGATTGTTAATTTGAAATGGCTAACGAAAGGCCATCGTCATGATGAAACGTAATGTATATATCCCATAATATTAATTACACTATTAATTATAGTATTAATTATTTAAACTAATTATTACTTAAAATCTGGGTAATGAATGAAAATGGGTGTGAAGTAAAATGAAAAAATTAGTTTTAATTGCATTGTTTGGATTAACAATATTAATATCATCTGCCTTTGCGATAATCGAGATACAAGGAACCATCCGTGAAATAACATCAGATTATTGGTCTGAAACGAAAAAAATTGGAACTAATGAATATCTTTCTTACAGATTCCAGGGAGTCAGTACAGATACAGTTAATGTAACAATAGAGGTAGTTAGTGGAGATTCAATAGATACATTCATATTGAGTTCTAAGAATTTTTCAGATTATCTGACTATGGTTCAGAGTGGCAGGGCAAATCCATATACACCCTATTCAACTGGAAAGGGGTTGAATTTAAAATATATTACTTATTCATTTAAAGTTCCGGAAGACGGCACATATTATATCGTTGAAGATAATTCATATCTTCCAAATAATGGCGGGACACCAGGTGGAAGTGTAGACGTAAATATAAAATTCGATAAAAGCAGATGCTTCGAATGTGAAGAAGCTGCGCTTGAAGCCAGGAAAAGTAATGAAGAAGCGGCCAGGCAATACGAAGAAGAACAAAGAAAGCTCCAAGAAGAAATGAACAAGAGTAAAGAACCTGAAGCAACTCCCGGATTCGAGATAATTTTTTCAGTACTGGTTATGGCAGCAGTTTTTCTTTCTGGTAGAAAAAAGATTTAATAATAATTGATAAAAATAATTTTTTAAATACTATAATATCTTACTCAAAAATTCCCTTGTCCGTTCTTTTTCCGGCCTATCGAATATTTCATCAGGTGAGCCCTCTTCAATGATCTTCCCTCCATCCATTACGATCACACGATCAGCCATCTCTCGTGCAAACCCCATCTCATGTGTGACCACTAACATCGTAACTCCTTCATTGGCTAAAGACTTCATCGTCTGAAGGACTTCATCGATGAGTTCAGGGTCAAGTGAAGATGTTGGTTCATCAATTAGCATTATATCCGGTTTCATTGCCAGGACGCGAGCTATCGCGACTCTTTGCATTTCACCCCCGGACAGTTGAGATGGATAGTTATTCGCTCTCTCCAGCAACTTTACTTTTTCCAATAATTTCTTAGCGATCTTAAAAGCTTCTTCTTTTTCATATTTTTTTACATGTATGAGAGCTTCAGCAACGTTTTCTATAGCGGTCTTATGAGGAAATAAATTAAAACGTTGAAAAACCATCCCAACATTTTCCCGGACTTTATTCAAATTATCTTTCTTAGGGTCGATTTTTTCCCCCTTTATCCATATTTCACCGCTATCGAAAATTTCTAAAAAATTTAAGCATCGCAATAGTGTACTTTTCCCGCACCCGCTAGCACCAATTATGACGATCACCTCACCGCGTTTAATTTCAAGGTCGATATCTTTCAATACATGAAGCTCACCGAAGAATTTATTTAATTTTTTAATTTTCATCATTCTATTCTTATTGTCTCCTTAGTTTTTGTTCTACCTACTTTTTGATATCGACTTCCAGTTTCTTTTCAACTTTATTAACAAAATAGGAGAAGAATAAGACAAGGACAAGATAATATAATCCAACAACAATATATGTTTCTAAGACCTTAAAACTGTTATAGGCTATATTCATCCCGGTTCCCCATAAATCCATCAAAGTCACATAAGCGACAAGCGAAGAATCTTTTAGTCCAATAATAAACTGATTTCCTAAAGGAGGGATTGAACGTTTAAATGCCTGTGGTAAAATAATTCTTCTCATAGCCAAAAAGTATGTCATCCCTAAAGAACGGGCAGCTTCCATTTGACCACGATCAATAGACTGAATGGCCCCGCGGAAGATCTCTGTAATATAAGCTCCATTGTGAATACTTAATGCTGCGACACCTGCCCAGAAAGGGGATAATACTATTATATTAACTATTCCATAATAGAAAATAAATATCTGAACAATAAGAGGTGTACCTCGAATTACAGCAAGATAAATATAAGTTATATAATTAAGAATTTTATTTTTAGATAGACGAAAAAAATTACAAATCACTGGATCATTTCTGTTCCATCATCCGTTTCCTGATCTCCTTTGCCGCTACCTTTGCATCCTTCTTTTCCCAGGCTCGTCTCACCTGCTTACTGGAAAGGAGCGGCAGCAGTCCTGAAATCCTTTCATCTACTAACTTAAGCTTTCCATTGACTTTACGTATAGCGATGGGAGGCTCTACTTTCCTCTCTGCCTTTTCAACGCTCAACGTGCGCGACACATCGGGTCTTCCCCTTTGATCCGTAGTCAGGCAAATGATCGCATCCTTCCATTCCTTTGCCCAGGGCGTATCTTTTATTTCAGTATGTTTTGCCGCTGTCCTTTTCACACCTATTGCCTTAACATGGCATGCCTTCTCGCATGCACCGCAGTATGTACAGAAATCCTTCACCACATCTATTTTCTTATCCTTCGGTATTATCCATGCCTTTGAGGGACAGACATTGAAACAGCCATGGCATCCCACAGGGTCGCAGCCTTTGAGTTTTGCTTCTATCAGCTCGATATCACCCTCGAAGGGTTTTGTCACCTTTGCTGCATCGTAAGGACACACTTTTTCGCACCAGCCGCACCGCGTGCACTTGTTATCATCCACTTTGATATTTCCGGTGAGCTTTGGCGCTTCCCCGAAAAAGTCCCCTTTCACTTTTATGGCATCCTCAGGACAGAAAGGTACGCAGATGCCGCAGTAGTCACACTTTTCGCGGTCAACAAGGAGGTTATCAAAAGGAACAAGCGCATCAGCAGTAGACTTTCTCTCCACAAGCACGAAAGCAGGGCAGAGCTCGGCGCATGCGCCGCACAGGGTGCATTTCTCCATGTCCACTTCTATCTCGCCCTTCCTGCCAGACTTGAAAGGCGCCAGTGTCTCTTTTTTAGGGAAGGTGAACTCCACGCTTATCGCTTCTTCGGGACAGGCTTTCTTGCATAGCAGGCACGGCAGGCACTTATCAGTCCCCGTATTTAAATACGGGGTCTTTATCACCACACTCGAATCAAGATGAGGGAACTCAGTTAGTTCAAGTATGTCCTTATCATTCACCGACATCCTGACCGCCTTTACGGGGCAGAAGGCTGCGCACATACCGCAGAACGAACATTTCGTATGGTCAATGATAACTGGTGGGGCATCCATTCCTGTTGCTATTTCTATCAACGGCCCTGCCTCGATGGCTTTTTTCGGGCATATCTCAATGCAGATGCCGCAGCCGTTGCAGCGCTTGTAATCATAATCAAGGAGTTTTTTTGACTTCCCCGTCTTTTGCGTGTACAGGAAATGTGAATCCCTGACCTCGCTGTCAACCGCTACTTCCAGTTTTTCCTCTATCATGTCATCCCTTGAGCTCGCTGCCTGCCGGACCTATTTCTTTGAGCTGCTCAACATAGTCTTTAACGATCCCTGCGAACTTCCTGCCTTCGCTGGCTGCAAGCCATTCAACCCTGAGACGCCTCTCGTCAAACCCAAGGTCAACGAGCAATTTGGAAAGCACGTTCATCCTCTGCATCGCGCAGTAGTTGCCTATGGTATAATGACATTCTCCGGGTCTACATCCTGCCACAAGCACACCGTCAGCTCCACTTCTTAGCGCCTCAAGGACAAATGAAGGGTTTACCCTTCCTGCGCACAGCAGCCTGATATTTCGCAAATTGGATGGATACTGCAATCGCAGAGAGCCAGCCAGGTCCGCCGCTGCGTATGAACACCAGTGGCAGAGGAAGCCTATCACGAGCGGAGATTCATGTATATCGCGCGTTGCTTCAACTATCTGTGCCATTATCTGTTCATCTGTATAATTCCTGGTCTGAAGCGCTCCATTAGGACACGCGCCGCTGCAAGCTCCGCAGCCCCGACAGGCGATCTCATCAACCTCTGCTTTTCCGTTCATTACTTTGATACGCCCAAGACTGCATACAGACTCGCATATCCGGCATCCATCACATAGCTCAGGGAGCACATACGCGCTTGTCGGCTCGACCTCCAGCTCCCCCCGATGAAGCAGGGCATCTGCCTTTGCAGCGGCTGCGCTTCCCTGCTCTATTGATACCTGTATCTCTTTCGGTCCGCCTGAGCATCCTGCGATGAACACACCTCTGATATGGGTCTGAACTGGTCTCATCTTGGGGTGAGCGCTCTGGAGGAACCTGTCGGGTCTCGTTGACAGGTTCAGCATTTTTCCGAGAGCCTCATTATCCTTATTCGCTTCCATACCCACAGCAAGCACAACAAGGTCGCATGCTTCATGGAACGTCTCTCCTGAAAGTGTATCCTCATAATGAATTATCGTACTGCCTTCTGATTCCTCAACCTCTGCCACGCGCCCGCGCACGAAGGATACGCCCATCTCCTGAGAGCGGCGGTAGTATTCCTCATAACCCTCGCCGCCTGCCCTGATATCGATATAGTGTATCGAGACTTTTGCGTCTGGATACAGTTCTGCTATCTTCACTGCGTTCTTAATAGAAGCCATGCAGCATACTTTTGAGCAGTATGGGTTTCCGACCTGTTCATCCCTGGAGCCGACGCAAAGAATAAAGGCGACGCGTTTGACATCTGCATTCGTTGATGGAGAAATCACCCTGCCGTGCGTTGGACCTGCAGCGCTGAGCATCCGCTCAAGTTCGAGGGTTGTAATCACGTTCTTATACCGCCCGTATCCATATTCCTCCTTGCGGGCGGCATCGAAGGGCTGGTACCCAGTAGCGATTATCACAGCCCCGACATCGAACGTGAATTCCTCTGGTTTCTGAGTAAAATCCACTGCTTCTGCCGGACATGCGAGCCTGCACAGGTCGCAGCCCACGCAGTGCTCGTCAATGCATGCCACAAGAGGCACAGCCTGTGCAAATGGGATATAAACGGATTTTCTCCTGCCTATCCCGAAATCGAACTGGTTTGGCACATCTACCGGACATACGCTGGCACAGATATCTATACAGCCCTTGCATTTTTTCTCATCGATATAGCGGGGTTTCTTCACCCCGGTTATTTTGAAGTTGCCAGTCCTGCCTTCTATTTTCGTTATCTGGGAATACGTATATAGCGTGATATTGGGATTGTTCTGCACATCAGACATCTTCGGGGCAAGAACGCACAGCGAGCAATCGTTCGTGGGGAAGACCTCGTTCAGAAGTGTCATTTTACCACCTATTGTGGGTTCCTTTTCCACGAGGTAGACTTTGAGACCCATATCAGCCAGCGAAAGCGCAGCCTCAATGCCTGCAACGCCGGCTCCTATCACCAGCACTTCAGGTCTGGCAGATATGGTCTTTTTCTCAAGTGGGGATTGCAGAGCGATCTTTGCCACGCCCATAGCCACAAGGTCTTTTGCTTTCTGCGTTGCAAGGCTGCCATTTTCCGGGTGTACCCAGGAGCCCTGTTCCCTGATATTGACCATCTCGAGCATGTGGGGATTGATCCCGGCATGTTTGAGCACTCTTCTGAACGTGACCTCATGCAATCGAGGGGAGCATGCTGCCACCACGATGCGGTCAAGTTTATATTCCACGATGTCCTTTTTTATCTGATCCTGTCCCGAATCACCGCATGAGAATTGTATATCGCGGGCGACGGCTACGTCTTTTAGTTTTTCGCCATGTTTCCTGACGTCCTCGACATCGATCGTTCCTGCTATGTTCGACCCGCAATGGCAGATGTATACACCTATGGACATTAATGCTCGAATCCTTAATGATTATTAATTACATTTAAATCCTGGGGAGGGATTATCTCCAGAAGCCTGTCAAGAACTGCCTCCACACCATCTCCGGTGAGCGTTGACATGCTCATGTCGGCTCCCGAGTCAGTCTTTGAAATATCCGTCTTGTTCGCCACAACTATCATCGGGATCCCGAACTCTTTCTTTATCTCCTCAAGCAGGTGCATCTGTGTTTCAAGGGTATAACCGCAGGTCTCGGATGGGTCGACAATATAAAGTATCACTTTTCCCACATGCTTTAGCGCTGATATTGCCTGGAGTTCTATCGCATTCCTCTCTTCGAGGGGGCGGTCAAGAAGCCCCGGAGTATCTATGACCTGATGTCGTATCCTGTTCCTCTCAAAATGCCCCACAGCCAGTCCTTTAGTAGTAAATGGATAAGCGGCTATCTCAGGATGCGCGCTGCTCACCAGCGCCACAAAGCTGGATTTTCCCACGTTGGGGTAACCTGCTACCACGATCGTTGGTCCTTCTCCTATTTCAGGGAGCTTGCGCAGCTTGTTTCGCGCAATGTTCAGGAAGCGCAGGCTGCCGTCAACGCTGTCCACGATAGAAGACATCCTTCCGAATGCCTGTTTGCGGACAACTTTTGCATCTTCGGCACTTCGCATTATGCCAACATATTTTCGCGCCAACTCATTTATCTTGTTACCAGCCCACTGAACAGAGGCAAGGTTCATCTTCATTTCTTCCACTCCCACGATCACATCTGCAAGTTCCAGATAGAACGGCGGCATATTATCAAAGCTGGGGAATTTTTTAACTATGTGGATAAGGTTATCGGTGAGAATGTTCGCGGCGGTCAGCACCATTGATTCCTCTGCATCCAGTTTTGACTTCCTGTCAAGGATGCGCTTTCCGTGCTTGGCGCGGGATGCTCGCTTGTAGGATTTGTCAAGGAGTTCCTTAGAGGTGGGCACTGTGGGTACTTTTTCAAATATCATCAGGTACAAGATGCGCTGTTAAGATAAAATGATTATGTATCTGCGGTTCAGATCATACAGAACTTTATCTTAAAGTTCCTCTACCTGTTTTAGCATTTCATCTATGATCTCCAGTCCATCATACCAGAAGCGTGGATCATCAAGCGATATCCCGAAATCCTCAAGAAGTTTTGAAGGCGAGTCCTTCCCACCTGAAGCAAGCAAATTCAAATACTTCGGGACGAAACTATCGCCTTCTTCCATGAACATCTTATAAAGAGAGAGTACAAGCAGTTCTGCAAATCCATAGGCATAAACATATCCAGGCGCATGGAGGAAATGGGGAATATAGCTCCACCAGACCGAATAGTTTTCAGTAAGTGTGACAGAATTACCGAACATTTCTTTCTGGGTATCGATCCAGTGTTCGCCAAAACGCTGTGGCGACAGCTCACCATGATCTCGTCTGTCCCTGTGTACTGCATCCTCGAACCTGTTCATGGCTATCTGCCTGAACACGGTTGCGAATATCTCTTCCAGTTTAACTGTCAGCAGGTTAAGTTTTTCTTCCCTGCCTGATTATTTGGGAATAATGACTATTAATGTTAACTGATGAATTTTTTTGCTATCGGAAATTTTAAATATCATGAATGGATGAAGTAATAACATGGGCAGGTAAATACTTTTTTTATACCACCACACTCCCCAACCTGCCCATTATAATTATATTACCTGCGAAAGTATTAATTCACTCAAATCCGTTCTGTGTCTGCCAATGACTACGATACTCGGTCTTGAAGGAACTGCATGGAACCTGAGCGCAGCAATCGTTGATGAGAAAGATGTGTTAGCCGAGACCACAGCCACATACAGACCTGCATCAGGCGGCATCCACCCGCGCGAGGCTGCGCAGCACCATGCCAGCCATATCGGTGAAGTGGTCAGGGAAACTTTCAAAAAATGCGGGAATAACATTGATGCTGTTGCTTTCTCCCAGGGTCCGGGTCTCGGACCGTGCCTTCGCACAGTGGCGACC